>NZ_JBHUSF010000012.1:5259-69958 GCF_042673295.1 Rhodococcus sp. NPDC057014 | reverse complement strand
ACTCGCAGCCGCCGGCGAGCGCCCACCCTTCGACGGCGGCGATCAGCGGTTTCGTCGGCGGGGCCTCGGTGAGTCCGCCGAACCCGCGGCCGGGCAGCGACGGCCGTTCCCCGCGGCTGAACGCCTTCAGATCCATGCCCGCGCAGAACGTTCCCCCGGCGCCGGTGAGGATCGCGATCGTCAGGTCGGGCCGCGCCTCGAATTCGTCGATCGCGGCGGCGAGTGCCTTCGCGACCTCCAGGTCGACGGCGTTCTTCGCCTCCGGACGGTTCAGGGTGATGACGGCGACGCCGTCGGCGAATTCGGTGAGAACCACACTCATGGGGTGTCTTCCTTACGGGAGGTAGGGGTCCAGCGTTCGGGGTCGCCGCCGAGCGAGCGGATGCTTCCGCGGTCGGCGAGAACGAGCAGGTGGGCGTGGGTTTCGCGGACGGCGAGGCGCAGCAGGCGGTCGGACATGGTGTCGAAGGGACGCGACCACGAAATGTGTTGCGAGATCTCCCACGCCGTCGATTCGGGGAGCACGCCCAGAGCGGCGACGATCTCGGTGAACCGTTCCTCGTGATGACCCATCAACTGCCGGGCGCGGTCGGCGATGCCCCGGAACCGGTACTCGTGCGCGGGCAGCACCTCGCCGTCGGGCATCGTGGTGGTGGCGTGCAGCGACAGCAGGTACCGGTGCAGCGGGTTCTCCAGTTCGCCCGGGACCGTGGAGATGTTGGGACTGATGCGCGGGAGCATGTGGTCGCCGCTGAACATGAGGCCGTGGGTGTCGTCGACGAACGTCAGATGACCGGGCGTGTGCCCCGGAGTCCAGACCGCCCGCAGATCCCAGCCGGGCAGGTCCAGGGGAGTGCCGTCGCCGAGCACGACGTCCACGGACTCGCCGGGCCCCAGCCGGACGAGGTCGACGCGCGCGGCGGCGAGGATGCCGGTGGGTGCCCCCAATCGGGCGAGTTGGGTGTTCCACGTGTGTTCGTCGGCTGCGGTGTCCGCCGGCGAATGGTGGCAGAGCAGTGCGGCGTCCGCGCCGTGCATCGCGAGCGCGGCGCCACTGACCTCTCGCAGCCGGGGTGCGAGACCGAAATGGTCGGGATGCAGGTGGGTGACGGCGGCGTACCGGACGTCGGTGACGTGGTGCCCGGTCTGCGCGATCCCGTCGACGAGCGCCCGCCACGACTCCTCGGAATCCCAGCCGACGTCGATCAGCGCGAGACCGTCGGGTATCGCGAGCGCGTAGATCAGGACGTACCGCAACGGGTTTCGTGGCATCGGCACCGGGATCGACCACAATCCGGGGCGCACCTGTTCGACGGGTGGGAGCACGCCGCGGGCCCAGGCCTCGCGCTGGACGGTGCCGACGTCTTCGGTGACGATCACGACGGCACCTCCGTGTCGCGGAGTCCTTCGCGCAGGGCGCGTTTGAGGACCTTGCCGCTCGCGCCCCGCGGAAGTTCGGCGACGTAGACGATCTCGCGCGGCTTCTTGTACGACGCGAGACGGTCGGCGGCGAATGTGATCAGATCCTGCTCGTCCGGTGCGTCCGACGGATCGACGAGCCGGACGGCCGCCGTCACGGATTCGCCCCAGGTCCGGTGCGGCACACCGACCACCGCGACCTCGGCCACCGCCGGGTGCTCGGCGAGCACCGTTTCGACCTCGGTCGGGTACACGTTCTCGCCGCCGGTGATGATCATGTCCTTCACCCGGTCGGTGACGAACAGATAACCCTCCGCGTCGATGTGCCCGGCGTCGCCGGTGCGCAGGAAACCGTCGTGGGTGAGCAGCTTCGCCGTCTCGTCCGGCCGTTTCCAGTAGCCCGCGACGTTGTTGCGTGAGCGGCACACGATTTCCCCGGATTCGCCCACCGGGAGCCGGGCGCCGGTCACCACGTCCCGGATCTCGACCTCGACGCCGGGCATGGGCCTGCCTGCGGATCGCAGCAGATGAGCGCGGTCCCCGGACGGGTCGTGGTCCCGGGCGGCGAGGGCGGTGACCGAGCCCGTCGTCTCCGTCATGCCGTAGCGCTGCACGAATCCGCAGCCGAGGCGATCGATCGCCCGCCGGAGCAGCGTGGTGGTGATCGGCGCCGAACCGTACGCGACCAGCTCGAGGCTCGACACGTCGTAGCGCTCGAGGTCGGGCACGTCGAGGAGCATCTGGATGGTCGAGGGAACCAGGAACGCGTGGGTGATCCGATGCCGTTCGATCAGTTCGGCGACCTGCCGCGCGTCGAACGCGCCGAGCAGCACCACGTGAACGCCCGCGGACAGGCAGGTGCTCAGCCAGCCGGCGCCCGCGATGTGGAACAGCGGCAAGGCGTCGAGTGCCACCGAGTCGGTTTTCCAGTGGTAGATCAGCAGGCCGTCGGGTTCGTTGTGCAGGTTGCGATGCGTCGCGACCACACCTTTCGGACGCCCGGTCGTGCCCGAGGTGTAGAGCTGCAGCACCTCGGCGGCGGGGTCGTCCCCGAGCCCCGGGTCGGTGGCGGTGCCGGACGTGACCAGCCGGTCCCACGTCCAGGCGCCGGGCGGGAGGGCGTCGCCGTCGACCGCATCGACCACCACCACGATCAGCCGCGGGAGTGCGTCGCGGACGGTGTCGGCGGTGGAAGCGAATTCGGATTCGACGATCAGCACCTCGAGCCCGGCGTCGACCGCGACCGCGGCGGCCTCGGCGGCGGGGAGACGCCAGTTCAGCGGGACGAACACGAGCCCCGACTTGGCGGCGGCCACGAACGTCTCGACGCCTTCGGTGCGCATCCGGAGCAGTGCACCGACCCGGCCTCCCCGGGATGTCAACGCCGACAGCGCTGTTGCGATCCGGTTCGTCCGCCAGTCGAGCTCCGCGTACGTCAGTGTGGTGTCACCGCACGTCACCGCGGGTGCTCCGGGCCGTTCCGCGGCATGGTGCCGTACGCGCTGGGGAAGATGCAGACCGCTCACATCAGGCTCCTCGATGAGTCGTCGACGCCGCCGGGGGACCGGGTGACGTGTGGTGCCAGTCGACCACCGGTGTGAGTGCGGAAACAAAGTCACAGAGCCGAACGGACAGTGAGGAATCGCCTATGGATGCCCGGCCGGACCGCCTCGCGGCGTTTGTAGACTGGCGTGATGGCCGCCACCCCCGCCCTGAACCCCGAGGACGTTCGGCGTGCGGCGGCGGCACTGCACACCCCCGATATCGACGGCTGGGCCAACCGGTTCGAACTGTTGTCGGACGGTAACCGCCTCCGCCTGCTGCTGTGCCTGCACCACGCCCCCGACATCTGCGTCGGCGACCTGGCGGCGGCCCTCGACATGACCGGGACCGCGGTCTCGCACGCGCTGCGGTTGCTCCGCAACCAGGGGTGGGTGTCGGCGACGCGGGACGGCCGTTCGATGCGGTACCGGCTCGCCGACGACACCGTGCACGAACTGCTGCACACCATCGGTGCCACGCACTATCACAATCACACGGGAGCCGAAGAGGAAAGGTGAATCCTGGCATGGAGAACGACCCCGGACTGCTGCCGCTCGACGGCATCACCGTCGTGGCACTCGAGCAGGCCGTGGCCGCTCCGCTCGCCACCCGCCATCTCGCGGACATGGGCGCGCGGGTCATCAAGATCGAACGCGTCGGCGAGGGCGACTTCGCCCGCAACTACGACGACGCGGTGTTCGGGCAGGCCTCGCATTTCGTGTGGCTGAACCGGTCGAAGGAATCGATCGGCGTCGACCTGAAGTCCGAGGTCGGGCGGGACACCGTCGCGCAGTTGATCGACAAGGCCGACGTCTTCATCCAGAATCTCGCCCCCGACGCCGCCGACCGTCTCGGGTTCGGCGCCGACGCACTGCGCGCCGCGCACCCGGAACTGATCGTCGTGAACATGTCGGGTTACGGGTCGGCCGGGCCGCGACGCGAACGCAAGGCGTACGACATGCTGGTCCAGGCGGAGACGGGGATGATCTCGGTGACCGGCACCCCGGACACCGCGACCAAGACGGGTGTCCCGGTCTCGGACATCGCGGCGGGAATGTATGCGATGACGTCCGTCCTCGGTGCCCTGTTCCGGCGGCAGCGCACCGGCGTGGGAGCGCGGATCGACGTGTCGATGTTCGACGCGACCGCCGAATGGCTGGGCCATCCGATGTACATGAAGATGTACGCCGACAAGCAGATCCCGCGCGTCGGGCTCGGTCATGCGGCGATCGTCCCGTACGACTCGTATCCCACCCTGGACGGTCAGATCCTCATCGGCGTCCAGAACGACCGCGGCTGGCGGCAATTGGTGACGGACGTGTTCACGCGCCCCGACCTCGCCGACCATCCCCGGTTCGCGACCAACATGCTGCGGGTGCAGCACCGGGCGGAGGTGGACGCCCTGGTGGCCGAGGAGACGCAACGGTTCACGAGCGCCGCTCTCGACCAGGCGCTCGCGGACGCCGGGATCCCGGCGGCGGAACTCAACGACCTCGGCGGGCTGATCGAGCACCCGCAACTCGATCAGCGCGACCGCTGGCGTGACGTCGGCACCGAGGCCGGGCCGATCCGGGCGATGCTGCCGCCGATGACGTTCTCCGACGTGGAGTTGCGGATGGGGGACGTACCCGCACTCGGCGCGCACACCGATCTGATCCTCGGTGAGCTGGGCTGGTCGGCGGAGGGCATCGCGCACCGGCGCGCGGAGGGTGTCGTCGGCTGAGGTCCGATGCTCAGTGCCGGGCGTGGACCCGGTCGTAGGCGGCCCGCTCTTCGTCGTGCCTGCGGCGGACCTTCGGGTTCTCGAGGTCCGGCGGCAGTCCGTGGCGTTCGAGGCGCCGGGACCGGTTCTGTGCCATGTAGGCGACGCTGTAGAACAGGGCGAGGAAGACACCGAGCAGCACCATCGCACCCCGCAGCCACACCGGACCTGGGAACAGGAAGAATGCCGCGAACACCGGCAGGAAGGGCACCATGCTGCGGACGAGATGTCGCGGCACGGCCCAGTCGCCGATCAGGTCGTTCTTCACCCACTCCCGCATCGAGTCGGGGAGCTTGCGGCCGAACGAATAGCCCACCCACTGGATCGGGCCGGGCCGCGTGCGGGGGCGTCGTTCGATTCTGGTCATTCGTCGGGCCTTCCCAGTGCTCCCGCCTGCACGGCGGCGGCGTTGATGTGCGTGAGCACCCTGTGTAATTCCATGAGTTCGGAGAGTTCGACGCCCAGCGCTGCGACGACGGCGGGCGGCACCTTCTCGGCCTGTGAGCGCAGGGCCTTGCCCGTGTCGGTCAGTTCGACGACCAGTTGCCGTTCGTCGTCGCGGCTGCGAGTGCGGGTGAGGAGCCCGGAGGTCTCGAGGCGTTTGAGGAGCGGCGACAGCGTCGGCGAATCGAGTTGCAGGGCGGCCCCGATCTCCTTGACCGACATGGGGGAGGTGCCCCACAGGGCCAGCATCACCAGATACTGCGGATGGGTGAGGCCCATGGGTTCGAGGAGTGGCCGGTAGACGCTCAGTACCGCGCGGTTGGCGACGGCGAGGGCGAAGCACACCTGCCGGTCGAGCGCGAGGGGATCTTCGATGTCCGTGGTCACGGCACCAGACTAGCAGAATAGTTAATGCACTAACTAGTCATGCACGAATTGATCGTGGGCGAACACGCCGCAGCCCCGGCCCGAGTGAGGCCGGGGCTGCAGCCCGCTCTTCGCTCAGGGTGTAGCGAAGAACTGCTCTACGGCAGGCTGGGCATTGGGGTTGCCCACGCCGATGCCGATGACGGCACCGGCGATGGTGCCGACCACGGCGCCGACGATGCAGCCTGCGATGAAGTTGGGGAAGATCGACACGCACCCGATGGCCATGCCCACGTTGGAACCGATCGCCATGCCCTGCAGGCCCGCGTTGTTCCAGCCGGTGTTGATCTCGTTGGTCATGTTGTCGAACGCATCCTGCTTGGTCTCGTTCTCCGGGAAGAACTGCTCCGCCACCTGGCTGCTACCGCCATCGGCGGCCGGGGTCATGAGCGGCTGCGACCAGTCGATTCCCTGCGGTGCCGGATCGGCGTACGCCGTTCCCGCCCCGACAGCCATCGCGGACACGACGAATATGGACAATGCCAGAGTTCTCAAGAGTTTCATGGAAATTCCCACCATGTCGTAGGACGAACACGGTCCCCACCTGAGTGCACCGAACATCGTTGTGCGTGGACCATATTCGCTGGAAAACCGGAACGGCTACATGCATATGTGGGTGCGCGGTGATGCTCCCCGTGTGCGAACTAACCCATAGTCCTCCCGGAATCGTCGCTCGAGGTCGAAACGGAAGCCCCGCTACAGGGTTCCGAGGAATTCGTATACCGCCGGTGTCGCAGCGGGGTTCGCGTTGCTGATACCGGTGACGGCGCCGATCGCTGCGCCGACCGCGGCACCGGGGAGACATCCGCCGAGGATGAGGAAGATGCACCCGGCGACGAATCCGATGCCTGCGCCGATCGCCGTCGCGGTCCCGCCGCCGTTCACCCAGCCGATCTCGAGCTGCGTCATCATGTTGGCGTACGCGGAATCCCTGTCGACCGGGGTGAGGGCGAGTGTTCCCGCGACCGGGGTCGTCGTGGGTGTCAGGCTCAGGAACCGGCCGCCGTCGGTGACGAGCGGATCGATCGCGAACTGCACGCCGGCGATCGAGTACCGCAGTGGGATCGTGGCCACCGTGGTTCCGGAATCGTTGGAGATGTCGACCGCGGCGGCCGTCCTCGACAGGGTGAAATATCCCGCGTCGAGTGCGGTACCGACCGATCGGCCGTCGGCACCGAGGCTGGTGTGCGAGATGACGGCCTGGTCGGCGGGAGTGGGGGCGGCGTACGCGGTACCCATTCCGACACACAGGGTGGCGATCAGCAGCGCTGCCGGCGCTGTCACTCTATGCAGTTTCATGGTGTTTCCCATGCGTAGTAGCGGATGACAAACGACAAATCTGGTTCGACCTGGCGCTTCACAGTTGCCCCGACCGGCGAAAGCGTCCGTAACCTGCCTACTGCAGACATCTTCCCCCTTCGGACGCCCCAGTTTTCGGCCTTTCCGCAAAATACGTACGTATCGGGGTGCCGGTGCGAGGATTACACCGTCAGCCGGTAGAACCGGAAGAACCCGAAATCCTCGATCGGCAGGACGTCCATGGAGCCGAAACCGGCGGACTCCGCGTAGCCGCGCAATGTGCTCGGGCGCATGACCGTTCCGGTGCCCACACTCGGAGAGTGGTTCATCCCGTCGGGCAGGCACACGGTGAGACTGAACCCGTACATCAGTCGCTCGACGTCGCTTCCCGGCGCGGAGAATTCGTCGTCGACCGCCTCGTCCATCACGATCATCGCGCCGCCGGGGGCCAGCGCCCTGCGGACCGCCGACAGCACCTCGACCGGGGCGGGCATGTCGTGGATGCACTCGAACGCGAAGGCCGCGGTGCAACTGCCCTCGGGGATTCCCGCGGCATCCGATTCGGTGATCGTGATCCGACCGGCGACATCCGGCTGCTCTCGCACGTTGGACCTCGCGAGTTCGACGGTCGCGGTGTCGATGTCGTAGCCGTGGAGCGTGGCGTCCGGGTAGGCGCGCGCGAGTGCGATCGTGGACCAGGCGCCGCCGCATCCGACGTCGGCGATGGTGGCCCCGGGCGCCCGGAGTAGTGCGTCCACCTCGGGGACCGATGCCAGCGCGCCGGGCAGAACCTGCTCGTACCACGGCCGATTCATATCGGCTTGCGACTCACGGGCATCCGCGCCGTACTGGGACCACCCCACTCCGCCACCGGTGCGATACGCCTCGAGCAGTGCGGGCATCTGCGTGGTCGCGGCGACGAAGATCCGCGCGAGCGGTGCCAGATAGTTGAGACTCTGCTCGTCCGTGAGTACTTCGGCGGCGCCGGCCGGGAGCGTGAACTTCGGCGGGTCCGCGGCGTCCACCGTGAGCAGTCCCGACACGGCCTGCTGCTCGAGCCACTCCCGCGCGTACCGCGGATGCGTGGAGGTGCGTTCCGCCAGTTCGTCCGCAGTCGCCGGGCCCTCCGACGCGAGACTGCGGTACCAGCCGAGGCGGTCTCCCAGATGGACGGCCAGCAGGTCGATGGCCCCGAGCGACGCGTCGAAGATGCGCTGGGAGACCGCTGCGGCGTCGGCTTCGGGTGTGGACATCGCTGACCTCCGGTCGGAGTGCGGGCGAAGCTTCGTCACCCCATCGTGGGCTACCCGGTCGGCGGTGTCACGGATCGTTCGCCGGGCGAATGAGACCTGGTCGCGGGAAGCCGGAAACCCCACGGCAACTCGAGACGATGCCGGGCGAGCAAAGCGGGGTCGCCGAGCACGTCCAGGATCGGACCGTCGGCCATCAGGTGCCCCTCGTCGAGGATCACGGCGCGCGTGCACAACTGGGCGGCGTACGGGAGGTCGTGTGTGACGAGCAGGTGAGTGGTGTCGATACCCAGCAGAACCTCGGCCAGTTCGCGCCGGGCGACGGGGTCGAGATTGCTCGACGGCTCGTCCAGCACCAGGACGTTCGGTGCGCATGCGAGCACGGTCGCGAGCGCGACCCGGCGCCGCTGGCCCACCGAGAGGTGCGCGGGGTTGCGGTCGGCATGCGCCGTCATGTCCACGGCTGCCAGCGCGTCGCGCACCCGCGCGTCGAGCGCGGTCCCGGTGAGGCCGAAATTGACCGGACCGAACGCGACGTCCTGCGCGACGGTCGGCATGAACAACTGGTCGTCGGGATCCTGGAAGACGATCCCGACCCGCCGCCGGACCTCGCGCACCGTGTCCCGCGACGCACCCCGCGACAGCGCCAGCCCGCCTACCGTCACGGTGCCGTCGGTGGCCGTCAGAATGCCGTTCAGGTGCAGCATCAGTGTGGTCTTGCCTGCGCCGTTCGGACCGAGGACGGCCACCCGCTCTCCGGGTTGCACCGTCAGGTCGATCCGGTGCAGCGCGGCCCGGCCGTCCGGATACGCGAACGAGACGCCCTCGAGGTGCACGGCCGCGGTCATCGGAGCACCCACGCCGTGACACAGATCCCCACCGCGCACACTGCGGGCACGAGCCCCGCCCGCCACGCCGCAGCGGTCGCCGGCGGCGCCCCGATCGTCGGAACCGAACCCGTGAACCCCCGCGACAGCATCGCCAGGTGGACGCGCTCGCCGCGCTCGTAGGAACGCACGAACAATCCACCGACGCCCCGGGCGGTGGCGCCGATCTGCCGGAACGTCCGGGGGTCGTCGCCGCGGGACAGCCGGGCCGTGCGCATCCGCTCGACCTCGGCGGTGAGCAGGTCGAGGTAGCGCAGCATCAGAACCACGATCGTCGTGAGCATCGCGGGCACGCGCAGTCGCGCCAGACCCGACGGCAGGTCCCGGGCCGGCGTCGTCGCCGCGAGCGTCAGCGAGACGAGGACGCCGAGAGTGCCCTTCACGAGAATGCCCCAGGCTGCGTAGAGGCCCGCGACGGACAGCGACAGTCCCGCGACCGTGACGCGGGCGCCGCCCTCGGCGAACGGCAGCAGCACCGCGAGCGCGACGAACGGCAACTCGATCAGCATCCTCGGCCCGATCCACCCGAGCGCGATGCCGGCGATCCGCCAGATCACGATCAGGACGGCGAGGTAACCGGCGAACGCCCAGAACGCCTCGCGCGGTGTCGCGACCACCGCGAAGACGAAGACGACGGCGCAGACGATCTCGACCTCGGCGGGCAGTCGGTGCACGGGGGACGCGCCGTCGAGGTAGAGCGGATGGGCGTGGCCGGCTCCCACGGTCAGGGGCTCGTTCGGTTCCGCCGCGCGCGGGCGAGCAGCCAGAACAGACCACCTGCGACGGCGAACGTGGCGGTCGCACCGATGACGCCGGCGACCCCGGTGAGATGCGGACGGCCGGCCACCGCGTAGTCGGCGAGCGGCGATTCCGACAGGTGATGCGTGGACGCGTTCCGGGCGATGCAGTCACCCACGAGCGCCTCCCCGGTGTCGGTCTCCACCGTCTCGCACCCGCGTGTCGTCGCGGCATCGAGACCGTCCGGGCTCGAGCTGGCGAGGTACGAGACCGCGCCGGCGACGAGCAGCGACACCAGCGCGAAGCCGATCAGGAAACGGCGGAGGGAGATCACGCGCGCACCCCCACTCGCCGGGGTGCCGTCCGCAGCAGGTACACGAGGTCGGGGCGCGCCTTCGCGACGGCCGTCACCGTGACGGCGGTGATGAGGCCCTCCCCGATGCCGATCAGCACGTGCGCCCCGAGCATGTAGGCGGCCACCGCGCCCAGCGACGTCGACTCCCCGGACGTGGCGTGTCCGCCGATCGCGTACTCGAGCACGAAGCCCATCGACGCCGCCACCGTTCCACACAGGGCCGCGGCGAACGACAGTCCGCCGAGAACACGGAAGCGCAGTCGCTCCTGCCGCACGACGAGCGGACGCAACGCGACCGCGACGCCGTAGCCGACGACGACCCCGATGATCGCCATGTTGGTGATGTTCGCTCCCAGCGCTGTCAGCCCACCGTCGGCGAACAGCAGGGCCTGCACGATCAGCACGATCGAGACGCAGAGCATGCCGGTGTACGGGCCGACCAGGATCGCGGCGAGTGCGCCGCCGAGGAGGTGGCCGCTCACACCGGGAAGGATCGGGAAGTTGACCATCTGGACCGCGAAGATGAAGGCCGCCACGAGACCGGCCATCGGCGCGGTGCGTTCGTCGAGTTCCGAGCGCGCACGCCAGGCGGCGATCGACAGTCCCGCCACGGCGACGACGACGAACAGCAGGGACGTCGGTGCGTTGATCAGGCCGTCGCTCATGTGCATTGCCACGGATTCCACGGCGTCTCCTCCGGCCGGCAGCTGATCCTTCGAAGTCTAGTTGTTCGTATGAACACTTGAACAGGTGTTCACAGGTAACGGAATGCGGGTACGTGCCGTGCGTGAATGACGTTCAGTGCCAGCTGTGATCGACGACCGTCGTGCGGGGGCCGAACTTGGGTTTGACGGCCTGCCCGCTCACCTCCAGCAGTCGCACGGCGCGTTGGCGGTGCGGCTGCAGCGGGGCCAGATAGTCCACCATCCCGGCGTCGTCGAGGGGCTTCCCGAGCAGCGACCACCCGACCATCGCGGCCAGGTGATAGTCGCCGACCGACAGGGCATCGGGATCGCCGAGCGCGCGCTGCGACACCTCGGCGGCCGTCCAGACCCCGACACCCGGGACGGACATCAGCCTGCGGTTCGCCTCCTCGCGGGGGAGGTCGACGATCTTCTCCAGCCGGTCGGCGACCTGCGCGCAGCGCACGATCGTCCTCGACCGGTTGGGATCGACGTTGGCCCGGTGGAATTCCCACGACGGCACCCGCCGCCACACGTCCGCGGTCGGGGGCAGGCGCATGCCGTCCGGGGCCGGACCGGGGGCCGGCGCGCCGAACTTCCACACGAGACGCCGCCACGACGCGAACGCGGCGATGCCGTGCACCCGCTGCTCGAGGATCGCGGGCACGAGGGCCTCCAGCACCCGGTCCGTGCGGCCGAGCCGCAGGTGCGGGAAACGCCGGTGGGCCTCGACGAGGATCGGATGGTCGGGGGCGAAGTCCGCGCACTCGTCGTGCTCGCCGACGAGGCGGCCCAGCCCCGCAGCCAGTTCGGGAGCACCCGCTCCCCACGCCTGGCACCGCACCGAATGACGGTCGATCTGGGTCAGGCGATAGGTGACCGGGCCTGACTTCTGCACCGACGTCCGCCAGATCGCGCCGTCGGCCGTCCGGCGGTGGCAGGGGTCGCCCTTCCCGCGCTGCAGCGGCTGCAACGACATGGCGACGTCCAGGGGACGCCGCCCGGTCACGGTGGTCTCGACCACCTCGAGCGAAACCGTCATCGAATGCAGCGTATCCACTGTGAAGGCGACCGCTACCGGCGGCTGTCGGAGCGCGCACGTAAAGTCCCAGCCATGATCATCGTGAGTACCGACGGATCCTGCCTCCGCAACCCCGGTGGGGCGATCGGCTGGGCATGGGTCAATCACGAGGGTCCCAGCCAATCGGGTGGCGAACCCTCCGGGACCAACCAGATCGCCGAGCTGCGGGCGCTGCTCGAAGCGATCACCGCGCATCCCGGGGCCGATCCGCTGCTGATCGAATCCGACTCCCAGTACGCCATCAAGTGCGCGTCGGAATGGCTGCCCGGGTGGAAACGCAAGGGTTGGAAGACGGCGGGCGGCGCCCCCGTCAAGAACCTCGCGCTGGTGCAGTCCATCGACCGGGCCATCGCCGAACGCCCCGGGCCGGTCCGGTTCCGATGGGTTCGCGGCCACGTCGGCAACCACTACAACGAGATGGCCGACGTCCTCGCCGGCGAGGCGGCTCGTGCCGTCGCATCCGGTGCGGTCGCACCGGCACCGGTCGCGGCCCCTGCCCCTGCCGTTGCATCGGCGCCTGTCGCGCCGGCACCCGAGGCCGAGGACGCGTTCACACTGTTCTGAGTCGGCCCCCGTTCCGATCCGCCGGGGTTCGTGGTCCGGCACTGCGTCGAGGAGAAGAGTGTTGTCCGAGGATCTGCGGGTGCAGGAGTTCTGGCGTGCGCTGGGGCTGCCCGGCATCATCGACGTCCACACCCACTTCATGCCCACGAACGTGATGGAGAAGGTGTGGGGCTACTTCGACGCCGTCGGTCCCCTCACCGGCCGTGAGTGGCCCATCCACTACCGGCACGAAGAGGACGTCCGCGTCGAGCACCTCCGCGGGTTCGGTGTCCGCCGGTTCACGTCGATGATCTACCCACACAAGCCGGACATGGCCGCGTGGCTCAACCAGTGGTCGGCCGAATTCGCCGCGCAGACCCCCGACTGCCTGCGGACGTCCACGTTCTACCCGGAGGAGTCCGCGGCCACGTACGTCGCGGAGGCGATCGAGGCGGGGGCGCGCGTGTTCAAGTCCCACATCCAGGTGGGCGACTACTCGCCGAACGATCCCCTCCTCGACCCCGTGTGGGGCGTGCTGCAGGAGGCGGGTGTGCCCGTGGTCACCCACTGCGGGTCGGGGCCGGCGCCCGGCACCCACACGGGCCCGGGCCCGATCGCCGAACTGCTGTCGCGGTACCCGCGGCTGCACCTGATCATCGCCCACATGGGGCTGCCGGAGTACCGGGAATTCCTGGACCTGGCCGATCAGTACTCCAACGTGTATCTCGACACCACGATGACGTTCACGGACTACACCGAAGCGGCCACCCCGTTTCCGCGCGACCAGGTCCACCGGCTGTCGGAACTGCAGGAACGAATCCTGTTCGGCAGCGACTTCCCCAACATCCCGTATCCCTACCTCGACGCGCTCGAGGGCCTCACCCGATTCGACCTCGGCGAGCCGTGGCTGCGGGCGGTGTGCCACGACAACGCGGCGCGGCTCTTCGCGATCGACTGACGGTCCGGGGCACCGTCATTCGCCGTCTGACCAGTCGCCGCTGCTCTCGCCCGGGCGTAGGGTGCCGAATGTCCACTCGAATCCTTCGAGGTCGAGGACCCGGCAGCGGTAGTTGCCCCATTCGGTGTTCGCGGGTGCCCAGACCGAGGTGGCGCCGGCCTCGAGGGCGGTGGCATAGACCGCATCGACTTCGCCAGGGGTGCCGACGCTGAGATAGGTGCCGTGCCCGACGGTCTCACCCCGGAGCGCCGGCCGGTCGTAGTCGCCGTCGTCGCTGAAGACCATGATGGCGGCATCGCCTCGTCGCAATTCCGAATGCATGATCCCGCCGTTGTCGTCCGGGAACTCGAGGGTGGTCTCGAAGCCGAACGCGCGCTCGAGCCAGCGCAGAGCGCCCGGGGCGTCACGGTAGGCGAAGTAGGAGTGCAGGGCGGCCGGGCGGTTCTCTGTAGTGGTCATGGGGGCGACGATATGGATAATCGAGGTCAGCCACGGTCCGCGATAGCCGACTCCCTGGAATGTCGGTCTGCGCGTCTACGCTGCGATTCCCATGCGACGAAGGCGGCCCGATGGATGACTATTTGTGTAGCGCTCGGCCACGCGTACGGCGGGAACTGGGTGCTGGTGTCCATTCCCTTCTCTCTCGGCTCGCTGGGCCCTGGATTCGTGTACTGCACGTACCTGAAGGAGTTCAGAACCGAATCCCGGGCCTTCAGTGCACTCGAGGCCCCGGCAGTCCTGGAGCAGATGCGGTACGAGATGGAGGAGGCAGAGAAGGCGAAGCGGAAGGCCCGGTGGTGGCGGCGCCTGCGCTGACCGGGCTGCCGTGCGCTGGAAAGGGTTCCGCCTGCCGCGGAGTACCGGCCGCGGCCTGACCCGCGTGACCACGAGGTGGAGAAAGTGCCCTCGGCAGGATTCGAACCTGCGACCTACCCTTTAGGAGAGGGTTGCTCTATCCCCTGAGCTACGAAGGCGCGGTGCACGCGCGGGGCGCACACCGAGGTGAGTGTAGCGGGAATGGTGGTGCGCTCGCGATGGGGAGGGCATGGTTGTCGCAGATGTTCTGGAAGTGACGACGGAACGGGAGACGCACATGTCCGAGATCGACTTGACCGACCTCGCTGCGCGGCACGACGGTTCGCTGAATTTGCACGGCTATCTGGCGAGGCCGTCGGGTGAGGGTCCGTGGCCGGGTGTGGTGATGGTGCACGAGGCGTTCGGCTTGGACGACGTGATGCGGCGTCAGGCGGACAGGCTGGCGTCGGCGGGGTTTCTGACTCTGGCGCCGGATCTGTTCAGCGCGGGCGGTGCGCGACGTTGCCTGGTGTCGACGATGCGGGCGATGCTGTCGGGGAAGGGCCGGGCGTACGGGGACATCGAGGCGGCGCGTCAGTGGCTGTCCGGGTCTGCGGACTGCACGGGGAAGATCGGGGTCATCGGGTTCTGCATGGGCGGCGGGTTCGCGCTGATGACGCTGCGTACGGGGTTCGACGCGGCGGCCCCGAACTACGGGGTCCTGCCGCGTGACCTGGACGTGGCGGTGGCGGGGGCGTGTCCGGTGGTCGCCAGTTACGGCGGGAAGGACTTCGCCCTTCCGAACGCGGCAGCCAAGTTGGAGTCGGCACTGACCCGGGCCGGTGTGGTCCACGACGTGAAGGAGTATCCGACGGCCGGTCATACGTTCCTGAACGACGCACTGGCCGGACCGAAGGTGATGCGTCCCCTGATGAAGGTCACGGGGATGGTGCCCGACCCGGAAGCCGCCGCCGACGCGTGGACGAGGATCGACGGTTTCTTCGGGGAGCACCTGGGTTGATCAGTAAGTGTACTGGCGGGCGCTGGAGGTGGCGCGCCGGTAGTCGAGTCCGCACGCCCGGACGACCTGGCCGAGACTGAGGTACCCCTCGATGCTCGTGGCCTTCGCGAATTTGCCGTCGGCCCGTACCGAGACCGTGACGCTGGACGCGACCGAATCGACCCGAGCGAGTTCGTACTCGTCGACGCCGCCGGCGGCCTGAGCCACACAGGTGACAGCGCCCTGGGCGTACGCGATCTCGATCAGGTCCTCGATCATGTGCGGGCTCCTCGCCTCGAAGTAACGGACTGAGGTTAGCCTTAGCTACTCGTCTGCTGTCAAGTCGTTCGATGCGGAATGCCGTCCTCGACCGTGGTCCGCGGGCGGTCCCGGCGTAACGTGACCCACGCTTTCGGACGGTGACAGCAAGGACTGAGAAGGGTTGCAGGTGTTCCATGGCTGACCGCACTTCCTCGACGGACTCGATCGGATCGGGCGGCGACCCGGGGACGGGAGCGGGCGGCGAACCGCATCTCTCCCGGCAGCTCGCCAATCGGCACATCCAGCTGATCGCGATCGGCGGAGCAATCGGCACGGGCCTGTTCATGGGGTCCGGGAAGACGATCTCGCTGGCCGGACCGTCGGTGATCTTCGTCTACATGATCATCGGCTTCATGCTGTTCTTCGTGATGCGGGCGATGGGGGAGCTGCTGCTCTCCAACCTGCACTACAAGTCGTTCTCCGACTTCACGGCCGACCTGCTCGGCCCCTGGGCCGGGTTCTTCACGGGGTGGACGTACTGGTTCTGCTGGATCGTCACCGGGATCGCCGACATCATCGCGATCTCCGGTTACGTCCGGTACTGGTGGCCCGACCTCCAGCTGTGGATCCCGGCGCTGATCGCCATCGCGGCGCTGCTGCTGCTGAATCTGCCGACTGTGCGGGCGTTCGGCGAGACCGAGTTCTGGTTCGCGCTGATCAAGATCATCGCCATCCTCAGCCTCATCGTCGTCGGACTGGTGATGGTGTTCACGCACTTCACGTCGCCGGGCGGCTCGGAGGCCGGTTTCGACAACCTGTGGAACGACGGCGGCATGTTCCCGACCGGCGCGATGGGCTTCGTGGCCGGATTCCAGATCGCGGTCTTCGCGTTCGTCGGTATCGAACTCGTCGGCACCACGGCGGCCGAGGCGAAGGATCCGGAGAAGAACCTGCCGAAGGCGATCAACTCCATCCCGATCCGCATCCTGCTGTTCTATGTGGTGTCGCTGATCGTGATCATCTCGGTCACGCCATGGCGTGAGGTCGTCCCCGGGGAGAGCCCCTTCACGGCGATGTTCACGCTCGCAGGTCTGGGGATCGCGGCGGGGGTCATCCAGTTCGTGGTGCTGACGTCCGCGGCGTCCTCGGCCAACTCGGGGATCTATTCGACGTCCAGGATGGTCTACGGCCTGGCGCAGGAGGGTGACGCACCGGCCAGGCTCGGCAGGCTCAGCTCCCGCAAGGTCCCGGCCAACGCGTTGATGTTCTCCTGCGCCTTCCTGCTGTCGGCGATCGCGCTGCTGTTCTCCGGCGACTCGGTCATCGAGGCGTTCACGACTGTGACGACAATCTCATCGGTGCTGTTCATCTTCGTGTGGACGATGATCCTGGCCAGCTACCTCGTGTACCGGAAGCGCCGCCCCGAACTGCACGAGGCCTCGAAGTTCAAGATGCCCGGCGGGGTGGTGATGTGCTGGGTAGTGCTGGCGTTCTTCGTCTTTCTCATCTGGGCTCTGACCCAGGAGGACGACACCCTCGAGGCGCTACTCGTCACCCCGGTATGGTTCATCGTGCTCGGGATCGCGTGGGCGGTGATTCGCCGGCGTGCCCCGCACCGCGCTCGGTACGCCGCCTTCAAGGCGGAGCTGGAGGACCGCCGAACATAAACGTTCGGTAACGGTGGCGCGGACCTATACCGTTTTGTTACATTCTTCGCCAGACAGAGGAGCCCACCCCGGATGGGGAGAGCTGCAATCCGACGACTGACGAGGTATCAACTGTGGGTTCCCACCACCGGGCGAACGGGTCTTCCATTCGCTTCGAGATCGATCCGGACGCGACGCGCGGTCGCCATCGCAACCAGCAGGCCGGAGCGGGTGTGGGCATCAAGGCCGCGACTGTCGCGGCCGCCACCGGAGCCATCGTCGTCGGTGCAGCCCAGCTGGGTGCCGGAAACGCCGCCGCCGCCCCCGTCGACTCGCACGAGACCAACGGTGCGCAGACCCTGCCGGGCCTGCCGTTCGAGATCCCGGCCGGTGTCCTTCCCGCCGGCTTCGAATTGCCCGCAGACCTCGGCACCGCCGCCCAGAACCTCGGCGGGCCGGACCTCGGCGCCCAGGCTCAGCAGTGGCTGTCCTCCGTCAACCCGGTCAAGCCCCACACGGTTCAGCCGGTGTCGGGCAAGCTGACCTCAGACTTCGGTTCCCGCTGGGGAGCCCACCACGGCGGCATCGACATCGCGGCGCCCATCGGCACGTCGGTGCTCGCGGCGGCCGACGGTCAGGTCATCGACGCCGGCGCGGCGTCCGGCTTCGGACTGTGGGTGCGTCTGCTGCACGACGACGGCACCGTCACCGTCTACGGACACGTCAACGACTACACCGTGAGCGTGGGGCAGCGCGTCACCGCAGGGCAGGAAATCGCCCACGTCGGCAACCGCGGCCAGTCCACCGGACCGCACCTGCACTTCGAGGTGCACGACGCGAGCGGAAACAAGGTCGATCCCGGTCGCTGGCTTCAGGAGCGCGGCGTGTCCGTCACCTGGGGCAACGCGGGCGCCAACGCGTAAGGGCCTACTCCGGCTCGAGATCGTCGTCGTTGCGGAACACGAGTGGTCCGCTGTCGAGGGCGATCGCCCAGCGGCGTGACACGGCCCAGTCCCGGCCGTACGAATCGTTGCTGATGTCCTGGACGCCGGCGAAATCGTCGACGATGACGCCGGCCTCCAGGGGCCACTTCTTCTCGGCCAGTTCGTGATCGGCCGAGTGCCGCGTTTTCACGCGCGTGCCCACGGAGAACTCTGGTTTCTTCTTGGAGTCGGTATCAGGCGTCATCTCCGGTCCTTCCGCTCACCAGCGTCTGGTTCGAGGTTAGCCCGCCATCCCGCATTCGCGCGGGCTGAACGGATATGCTCCCCCGTGAGCGCAGTTCGACGCGCAGTTGGGGAGTGGTATGGGTCGCGAAGTGACGTCTCGGACATTCACCCGAGAAGACCGGCGCCTGTTCCGGCAGAAGGTGCTCATGTGCGTCGACGCGCTCGAGAGGATGCTGCGGGAGGGAGCGTTCGCCGACGACGTCGACCCGCCGCGGCCCATGCTCGGCATGGAGATCGAGTTCAATCTCGTCCACTCGGACATGACGCCCGCGATGTCCAATCTCGCGGTCCTCGAGTCGATCGACGACGACGCCGTGTTCCAGACCGAGCTCGGCCAGTTCAACGTCGAGATGAACGTCCGCCCCGGGCCGCTGAACGGTGAGGGGACGTTCGAGCTCGAACGGACCCTGCGGGCGTCGCTGCACGTCGCCGACGCCCGGATCCACGGGCACGACGCCCAGCTGGTGATGGTCGGCATGCTGCCGACGCTGGAACTCGAGCATCTCGGCCGCGAGTGGATCACGGCGAACCCCCGCTACGAGCAGCTCAACGACCAGATCTTCGCCGCGCGCGGAGAGGACATCGAACTCGACCTCGAGGGCGTGGCGCTCGAGGGGCGGGCCGCCGAACAGCTGAAGGTGGACGCGAATTCGGTGCTCCCGGAGGCCGCGTGCACGTCGCTGCAGTTGCACCTGCGCGTCGCTCCCGACGAATTCGCCGCCCACTGGAACGCCGCGCAGTGCCTGGCAGGGGCCCAGGTGGCGCTCGCGGCGAACGCACCGTTCATGGCAGGCACGGCGTTGTGGCACGAATCCCGTATCCCGATTTTCGCGCAGGCCACCGACACGCGTCCGCTGGAGTTGAAGAATCAGGGTGTGCGGCCCCGCGTGTGGTTCGGCGAGCGGTGGATCACGTCGGTCTTCGACCTGTTCGAGGAGAACTCCCGGTACTTCCCGGCGCTGCTGCCGGAGGTGTCCGACGTCGACCCGTCGGCCGAACTCGACGCGGGCCGGGTGCCGGACCTCAACGAACTGCAGATGCACAACGGCACCATCTACCGGTGGAACCGCCCGGTGTACGACAGCGACGACGGCAAACCGCACCTGCGGATCGAGAACCGGGTGCTGCCCGCAGGCCCGACCGTGCTCGACACGATGGCGAACGCCGCGTTCTACTACGGTGCGCTGCGCGGGCTCGCCGAATCGGATCGGCCGGTGTGGTCGCGGATGTCGTTCAACGCCGCCGAGGAGAACCTGCACGCCGGCGCGAAATACGGCATGGATGCCGAATTGTACTGGCCCGGTGTCGGGTTCGCGGGCGCCGACGAACTCGTCCTGCGGCGGCTGCTGCCGATCGCCGACGAGGGGCTCGCGGCGTTCGGGTTGTCGGCGAAGGCCCGCGACCGGTACCTCAGCGTCATCGAGGGCCGATGCGTCACCCGGCAGACGGGGGCGTCGTGGCAGCGCGCGCAGGTGGTCCGGCACGAGAACGCCGGCCTGAGCCGCCGGGAAGCCCTGGCCGCCATGTTGCGTCAGTACGTGGACAACATGCGCGAGGGCAGCCCCGTCCACACCTGGCCGGTGTGAACGGCGCCGCGTCCGCAGTCACACGGTGGCCGACCAGCTGTCGGGGCCGAACACCTCGTAGTGGATGTTCTCGGCGGGCACGTCCTTGGCGAGTAGTGCCTCGCGTATTCCCAGCATGAAGGGCAGTGGTCCGCACAGGTAGGCGCGGGTGCCGGGCGCGATCGTGACCTCGCCGAGGTCGGCCAGTCCCTCCCGCAGGCCACCCTCGGGACGCCGGGCGCCCAGGTCTTCGTACCAGCGGTGCATCACCGCGAACGGCAGACGTTCCACCAGTTCGGTCAGCTCCGCGCGGTGCGCGTGACTGCTGGCGGACCGGTCGGCGTGGAGCACCGAGATCGGGCGGCTGTCGTCGGTGTCGGCGAGGTGGCTGAGCATCCCGATCATCGGCGTGCACCCGATGCCTGCGGACACCAGCAGCAGCGGTGCGTCGTCGTCCTGCAGGACGAGATCGCCGAACGGGGTCGACACCGTCAGGACATCGTCCTCGAAGACGTTGTGGTACAGGAAGTTCGACACCTCGCCGGCGCGCTTCACCGAGATCCTCCAGTCGCCGCGCGACGGGGCCGACGACAGGCTGTACTGACGGATCTGGCGCGCGCCGTCCGGCAGGCGAACCGCGACGGAGAGGTACTGCCCCGGAGCGAACGACGGGAGCGGTGAGCCGTCGACGGAGGTGAGGACGAACGACACCGTGTCCGCGGACTCGTGCCTGCGCTCGCGGACCCGCACGTCGCGCCACACGTTCCCGACGGCCACCCCCGCCGAGGCGTACAGGCCGGCCTCCATCGCGATCAGGGTCTCCGCCATCAGCCAGTACACCTCGTCCCAGGCGGCCGCGACCTCGGGAGTGACGGCGTCGCCGAGGACCTCGACGATGGCTGCGAACAGGTGCGTGTGCACGATCGCGTACTGCGAGGGTTCGATCCCCAGCGAGGCGTGCTTGTTGGCGATCCGCGACAGGATGAGGTCGACGCGCGCCTGATCGGGTTCGAGTTGGAGGGCGGCGAACGCGGCGATGGCCCCGGCCAGCGCCTTCTGCTGTTCGCCCTGCTTCTGGTTCCCGCGGTTGAACAGGTCGCGTTCGAGTTCGGGGTGAGCGTCGAACATCTTGCGGTAGAACAGCGTCGTGATGTCCGAGATCGCGGCGCCGACCACGGGCAGGGTGGCGCGGATGACGTCCGTCGAGGTGGGCGAGAGCATGTCATTCTCCGATCGTTCGAGAAAACTGGGAAGTGGAGGTGGCCACCCGGGGGAGGGCGAGCAGCACGGTTCCGGTGGGGGTTCGGGTGAGGTCTTCGACGGTGAGGCCGTCCAGCGAATCGAAGAACGCGTTCTGCGCGCGCCGGAGCGCCGACCGCAGCAGGCATCCCGATCGCAGCGGGCACGGCTGGGCGCCGTCGCAGTCGACGACCTCCGCGTCGCCTTCGAGTCGGCGGGCGAGCCAGCCGACGGACGCGGTGCGGCCGAGTTCGGTGATGGCGAGGCCGCCGGCGCGTCCGCGGCGTGCGTCGACGATGCCGAGTTCGCCGAGCCGGGTGATCACCTTGGCGGCGTGGGTGTACGACACCGACAGTTCCTCGGCGATCGCCCGGCTGCCCGGTCGTTCGCCGTCGCCGGCCACGGCCAGTCGCATGACCACCCGCAGTCCGAGGTCGGTGAACTGTGTGAGTTGCATGACCCGAACGTACTTTAATTCGCATCTCGGATACCAAATTTGTGACCGAGATCGCTCGGGGGATTCGATGGGTCGAAAGGGTCAGTGGCGCAGTTCTATTCGAAGCGAAGCACACCACTCCACTTCTCATCATCGCCCAATCCGGCCGCTGCGGCTACGGCCGGACAGCCCGAATCGGTGGGGACTTAAGTCCCACGTCGAAAGGTGAACGGCGGCAGACGCGAAGAGGAGGCCGGGGATAGTGTGAAGCCATGAGCACACGGGACCGCAACAGCGTCGTCGTCGGCGTCGACGGATCGGACAGCTCGAAGTCCGCTGTCCGGGTGGCTGCCGAACTCGCCACCGAACGTGGACTGAACCTGAAGATCATCCACGCACTCGACTTCGCTCCGTACGGGTTCGGCGGCCCGTACATGGATTCGGGCGGCGTGTACGAGTGGGTGGAGTCGAGCGGCAAGGCGATTCTCGCCGAGGCGCAGGAGCGGGCGTTCGCGGTCAATCCCATCATCGACGTCTGCACCGAACTGTCGATCGGCAGCAGCGCTCAGTGGCTCGTCGACCTGTCCGAGAACGCCCGGATCGTGGTGGTCGGCGCGTCCGGGGCCGGGGCCGCGGCCACCGCGCTGCTCGGGAACACGGCCATCAACGTCACCAGCCACGCGCACTGCCCGGTCGTCGTGGTCCGCGGCGACGCTCACGCGGGCGGTCCCGTCGTGGTCGGCGTCGACGGCAGCGCCACCAGTGAGCGGGCGATCTCGGTGGCCTTTCAGGAGGCGTCGCTGCGGAATGCTCCGCTGGTGGCCGTCCACGTGTGGAGCGACCTCGGATCGAAGGCGTTCGAGGATCCGCGGGCCGCGGCCCTCGTGCCCCAGGGCCTCGAGGAGGACGAACACGCCGTCCTCGCCGAGAGCCTCGCCGGCTGGCAGGAGAAGTACCCCGACGTGCGGGTCACCCGCGAGGTGTACATCGACAATCCGCGGGCACGGTTGCTCGACTGGTCGAAGAAGGCGCAACTGCTGGTCGTCGGCAGCCGGGGGCGCGGAGGGTTCAAAGGGATGCTGCTCGGTTCGACCAGCAACAGCCTGGTCGGTGGGGCACAGTGCCCGGTAGTCGTCGTGAGGCCTGCACGCCCCTGAGGCGATTGCGCGCAGTAGTGTTCTGGATCGAAGCAGGAACAGGTTGCAGGTAACGCCAGGATTGGGGAACGACGTGCGCATAGGAATGGGCTTGAACTACAGCGGCGGATTCGCCGAGACAGTCGACGAGGTCGCCGACCTGGAGAAAGCCGGGCTCGACATCGCATTCGTGCCCGAGGCCTACTCGTTCGACGCGGTGAGCCAGATCGGTTACCTCGCCGCCAAGACCACCACCCTGGAACTCGCGTCGGGCATCTTCCAGATCTACACCCGCACGCCGAGCCTGACGGCGATGACGGCCGCCGGCCTCGACTTCGTGTCGGACGGACGCTTCGTGATGGGGCTCGGCGCCTCCGGTCCGCAGGTGATCGAGGGTTTCCACGGCGTCAAATACGACGCCCCGCTCGGCCGCACCCGCGAGGTCGTCGACATCTGCCGCAAGGTGTGGCGCCGCGAGAAGGTCGAATTCCAGGGCAAGTACTACCAGATTCCGCTGCCCGCCGAGAAGGGCACCGGGCTGGGCAAGCCGCTGAAGATCATCAACCACCCTGTGCGTGATCGCATCCCGATCGTCATCGCCTCGCTCGGACCGAAGAACGTGGAGTTGACCGCCGAGATCGCCGAAGGCTGGGAACCCATCTTCTACCACCCGGAGAAGGCCGCGAGCGTGTGGGGCGAGCCGCTGGCCAAGGGCAAGGCGAAGCGCGACCCGAGCCTCGGCGACCTGCAGGTCTTCGCGTCGCCCGCCCTCGCCATCGGCGACGACGTCGACCACATGCTCGACTGGGTCCGCCCCGGTCTCGCCCTGTACATCGGCGGCATGGGCGCGAAGGGCAAGAACTTCTACAACGACCTCGCGGTCCGGTACGGCTACGAGAAGGAAGCCGAGACCATCCAGGACCTCTACCTGTCGGGCAAGAAGGACGAGGCCGCCGCCGCGGTGCCGGACGACCTGGTGCGGGCCGTGTCGCTGATCGGTCCGGAGAGCTACGTCGCGGAGCGGGTGGCCGCGTTCGCCGAGTCCGGGGTCACCACGCTCACCGTCACCCCGCTCGCCGCGGATCGTGCGGGACGCGTCGCGTTGGTCGAGAAGCTCCGCAAGATCTGCGGGTAGCACCGCACACCTCAGCAGTGCCCAGCCGGAAGAATCAGGAAAGGTGACCATGACCGGAATCAAGCCGATCGTCGTGGGTGTGGACGGATCCGAGTCGGCGTCCGCCGCAGTGGCGTGGGCCGCGCGGGCCGCCGCCGCACTGTCGCTCCCGCTGCACATCGTGACAGTGGTCCACATCCCTGCCTTCTATTACACCGAGCCGTATCTGGCCGAGAGCTTCAAGGAAGAACTCGAGGACACGGCGAAGGCCCGGCTGGGCAGTGCGCGGGTGCACGCCAAGCAGACGGTGGACGAGCCGCTCGACATCACCACCGAACAGTTCGAGGCCAAGGTGAGCCAGACCCTCATCGAACTGTCCGCGAACGCGCACATGGTGGTGCTCGGCTCGCGCGGGCACGGCGAGTTCACCGGCCTGCTGATCGGTTCCACGACGTCCGCGGTCGCCGCGCACGGCCACTGCCCGCTGGTGGTCGTGCGGGGGCGCACCCTGGACGGGCAGCCGCCGACCGAGGGGCCGATCGTGGTCGGCGTCGACGGGTCCGAAAGCAGCAGGGCCGCGTTGGAAGTGGCGTTCGAGCAGGCCGCCGCCCGGGGTGCGAGCCTGGTCGCGGTCAACGTGTGGAGCGATGTGAGTGTGCAGCCGTCGCTCGGCGCCAGCCCGGACGACCCGCTGTGGAGCAGCATTCAGACGGGCGAGGAAGTGGTGCTGTCGGAGCGCCTCGCCGGGTACCAGGAGCGGTATCCGGACGTGACGGTCGAACGCGTCGTCGCGCGCGACCGCCCCGTGCGGGTGCTCAGCGAATTCGCCGAGAAGGCGCAGCTGATAGTCGTGGGCAGCCGTGGCCGGGGCGGTTTCAAAGGAATGCTGCTGGGCTCCACCAGCAACGCCTTGCTCCACACCGCGGACTGCCCGGTGATGATCGTGCGGCCGGAGAGCTAGCGTGTTCTGTCAGTAGCTGGGAGGTGCGCACATGACCACGCGGGTGTTCCTGGTCGACGATCACGAGATCGTGCGACGAGGCCTGGTCGATCTCCTCGGCAGCGTTCCCGACCTCGAGGTGGTCGGGGAGGCTGCGTCGGTCGGGGAGGCGATGGCGCGGGTCCCCGGCAGCGGCGCCGACGTCGCCGTGCTCGACGTCCGGTTGCCGGACGGCAACGGCGTCGAGCTGTGCCGGGACCTGCGCGCCGCACTGCCCGAACTGCGGTGCCTGATGCTGACGTCGTATTCCGACGACGAGGCGCTGTTCGACGCCATCATGGCCGGGGCGTCCGGATTCGTCCTCAAGCAGATCCTCGGCACCGACCTGGTGGCGGCCGTGCGGACGGTGGGGGAGGGTGGTTCGCTGCTCGACAGCAGGGCGACGTCGGCGCTGATGAGCCGGATCAGGTCCGCCCGGCGGGACGACCCGCTGGCGCAACTGTCCGAGCAGGAACGCGCCGTGTTCGACTTGATCGGTGAGGGGCTCACCAACCGGGAGATCGCCGAGCGGCTCTTCCTCGCCGAGAAGACGATCAAGAACTACGTGTCGAGACTGTTGTCGAAACTGGGGATGCAGCGGCGGACGCAGGCTGCGGTGCTCGCCACCGAGTTACGCAAGCATCGCTGAAAGTTCGATCACGTCAACGGCACCCGCCAGGTGACGACGGTTCCCCCGCCCGCGGAGTCGACCGTGCAGACGCCGCCGCAGTGCTCGGCGCGCCGATCGAGGTTGTCCAATCCGCTGCGCCGGGCGCCGTCCGCGATCCCGATGCCGTCGTCCGCGACGGTGACGACGAGGTCGTTCCCGGCGGCCACCGAGATGTCGATGGTGGTGGCCCGCGCGTGCCGCAGCGCATTGCTCAGCGCTTCGCGCAACACCGCCTCCGCGTGGGGGTGGATGCGGCTGGGCACGAGAGTGTCGATGGCACCGGTGAACTGGACGTTCGGCGCGACCGGCGATTGGGAGGTGAGGTCGCCGATCACGTCGAGCAGGCGGCGCCGCAGACTGGTCGCCGACGCGATGCCGGTGGCCTGCAGATCGAAGATGGTGGTGCGGATCTCGCGCACCGTCCGGTCGAGTTGCTCGACCGCGGTGCCCACGATGGACCGCACGCCGTCCGGAACGTCTCCGACCGCGTGCGTGCTCTGCAGGCTCATGCCGGTGGCGAACAAGCGCTGAATCACGTTGTCGTGCAGGTCGCGCGCGATCCGGTCGCGGTCGGCGAGCACCGACAGCAGGCGTTGCTTGCTCTGCTGGTCGGCGAACTCGACCGCGACGGCCGCGAGGTCGGCCACCGATTCGAGTCGGGCCACCTCGTCCGGGTCCCACGGAGTGGTGCCCCGCGCCGTGACCACCAGGACCCCGCCGACCCCCGACGCCGTCGACAGCGGCAGCACCGCGGCCCGGCCCGCCTCGGTGGAGAACGGTGCGAGTCCGTCGATGCCCGTCAGCAGCGCGGGGGTGCGGGAGCGCAGCACTTCGGCGAACGGTTCGGCCTGGACGGTGCTCCGGAAGTTGCTGCGCAGCGGCCGCACCGCGCTGTCCGCCCCGACCACGGCGCCCTCACCGAGCGTCACGACGATGAAGACCTCGTCACCGCTGGACAGTTCGCGTACCTCGGCGGCGAGTGTGTGCAGCGTTTCGTCGAGTGATCCGCCGACCATCAGCCGGGAGGTGATCGCCGCGACGGCCGTCAACCACCGCTCCCGCGTGCGCGATTCCTCGAACAGCCGGGAATTCTCCACCGCCACGCCGGCCGACGTGGCAAGGGCACGCAGAATGACCTCGTCCTCGTCGGTGAACTCCGGTCCGCTGAGTTTCTCGGTCAGATAGATGCTTCCGAAGACTTTGCCCCGCATCATGATCGGCATTCCCAGGAAGCTCTTCATCGGTGGATGATTGGGCGGGAAGCCGAGCGACCCCGGATGATCGGCAAGGTTGGCGAGGCGCACCGGACGGGGGTCGTGGACCAGCAGTCCTAGCAGCCCGCGGCCCTCGGGCAGGTGTCCCATGCGTGCACGCTCGTCCGGCGTGATGCCCTCGTAGACGAACTCCGAGAGCCCACCGTCGGGGGAGTGGACACCGAGCGCCCCGTAGCGGGCGCCGAGCAGGGACGTGGCCGAAGTGACGATGCGCTGCAGGGTGGAATCCAGCTCGAGCCCCGACCCGACCACGAGGACCGCCTCGAACAGGCGCTGAAGACTCCGGCGCGTGGGGATCACGTCGGCGAGCCCCTCCCGGAACTCGCTGATCCTCGCCTCGTGCCCACCGTCCGCTCCCATGTCAGCAGCATAGGTCCGGGGGAGGCGTAACACCGCCAACCACGGCGTCGATAAGAGCTCGAGTGTTTACTCATCCGAACTAATGCTTACCCATTGACGTGACGAGGGAGAAGAAGAATGAATCGACGGCACTTCGCACGACGGGTCGCAGCAGGTCTGACCGCTGCAGTGGCAGCGACGATGATGTTCACCGGTGTCGTGTCGGCGCAGCCCGCAGATTCCGCTGCCGTCGTCGACCCGGCGACTGCGATCGCGAAGCTGCGCACCGTGGCCGCCGGAAACCCCGCGGCCGAGGCCGCCATCGAGCGGCTTGCCGCGTCGCCGACCGACACCGCGGCGACGAACGTCGCCCTGCCGGGCCAGATCTTCCAGGTCCCGGCGTACTCCGACACCGGGCAGGGCGGTCCCGTTCTCGGACAGCTGTACGGAGCGGGTGTGGCGACCAACATGAGCAACCAGTTCCGCTTCGGCTTCTTCGGCGGACCGGGCGTCATCGCGGGCGACCAGACCGGCGCCGAACTCGACGTCGTGTACTACAGCTTCGCCACCGGTGCCAGCGGCATCGTGAAGCTGGACCAGAACAACGTCGCGGTGCCCACGGTCGTGTCCACCGCCCCGGTCGCCGGACTCGGCAGCGGACTGGTCGTCGCGGCCGTGTACGGCTCGCTGAACCACCAGGTGGGGCCGAACGTCGTCAAGAGCACGATCTGGTGGCCCACCCTGGGCACCGTGCTCGCCTGACCGGTCGAGAACTCAGGTGGCAGGTCCGGCCCCCGGCCGGTCCTGCCACCACTCCGTCCACCGCTGCTCGAGCTCGGCCCACTCCTCGTCCTCCAGGCCGTAGGCCGCGAGCAGGATCTGCGCACCGCCGTTCGGACGCGCCGCGTTGACGGGCTGCTCCCCGAACTGCAACAGTCCGGGGCCGAGATCGTCGACGCTCACCGCGGTCTGGTGCGCGCCGACGAAACACACCACCCCGTGCAGCAGGTCGCCCGTGTCGGCGACCGCGGTGAAGTGATCGCCCACCGTCATGTCCGCGAGCTTGTCGAGGCCGAGCAGGTGCCGCGCCGAATCTCCGTCCGCGACCGGGCCTTCGAGGAACAGTGTGCGACGCTCGTCGAGTCCGTGCCGTTCGATACCGAACTTGAGGAACTGCAGGAACGTGGTCCAGCCCTCGGTGACGTCGTCGTACCAGTCGTCGGCGGCGGGATCGGCGCCCCGGGGCGGCCGGGTGATCCGCACCAGCGTGGTGCCGTCGTGCTCGTGGAGGCTGAACCGGTCGGCCCCGCCGAGGGCGAGGGTGAAGGCCTCGGCGTCCTCCGTCACGTCGTCGCCGAAGTAGATTTGCCTGATCTCGTCGTCCAGGCCCTCGTAGTCCCAGCCGTGCCAGCGACGAAGCAACTCCGGGTCGCGCAGCGCAGGCCATACGACCGACGGCGCCGCAGCCACCGATACCTCGATCACGGGCGGGGTTTCCGTCATGGGCTCTCCTGCGTCTCCACTGTTGCCGGTCCGACCTGCACCACCGACCGCCACAGATGCACCACCATGACGACGAACGCCACGCACCACACGGTGAATGCACACCACAGTTCGGCACTACCGACCATACCGACGAGCGGAATGTGGTCCGCTCGGCCCAGGTAGATGCCCGCGACCGCGTACATGCCGAGGGGGAAGACGATGCTCCACACGGTGGCGTCGTAGCGCAGCGGCACCTTGTTGGCGATGTGACGCCACCATCCGGCGGCCACCAGGACCGGGATGAGCCAGGTCGCGAACGCCCAGAACACCACCGCGAATCCGCCGATGAGCCCGCGCGTGGCGTTCACCATCGGCGCGTCCTCCATCTCGACGATGCGGGCGCCCGCGAGAACTGTGATCGCGCACGCACCCATCGCCACCCAGTACGGCGCCGTGAGGTCGCGCGGCCGCAGCGGATACAGCAACATCCGCGCGGCGACGAAGATCCCCGCCGCGCCGTACAGGCACACTCCGACCGACCAGCAGAAGACGGCGACCACGGCCAGGAACCGGCGGGCGCCGTCGTAGACCGGTTCCAGGGTCGCGGCGGCCACGGCCACCGACTGCGCGGCGACCACCCAGATGAACCAGGTTCCGTTGGCACGTGCCACCACCGGACGTTCGGACGTGCCGAGGACGGCGGTCCACGGGACGACGTAGCCGAGCACCACCCACGTCAGCCCGGCGACGGTGAGCAGCACCGCGGTGGCAGCGTGGTGGCCGTCCATCGCCAGGCGCACGCCGAAGACATCGGTCCCGGCGATGAACGTGAAGAAACCGAATCCGCGGCTCGCGTCCGTCAGGTCGTCGACGACCTGACGCCGATACGCCGCGATCCGCCAGATCGTGAGGATCACCAGCGTCACGTAGGCCGCGGCGCAGACGATGAGCAGCAGAACCGACAGCACGTCGTATCCGCCCAGTTTCATGCCCACCGAGATGATCCCGCTGGCCATGACGATCGCGAAGTAGCCCGGATTCAGGGTCCGAACGGAATCCTCGAGACGATCGCGCACGACCGTCACATGGCGACGGTGAGCAGGAACGCGACGTCCTCGATGGCCTCGACGCTGTGCCGGTCCGTCGGGAGCACCAGCAGGTCGCCGGTGGAACCCTTCCACGAGTCCTCACCGGCCACGAGGTTCAGTTTGCCGCTGAGAATGAACAGGGTGGCCTCGCCCGGACTCTCGTGTTCGGCCATCTTCTGACCCGCGGCCAGGGCGATGACGGTCTGCCGGAGGCTGCGCCGATGCCCGCCGTACACGGTCTGCGAACTGCGGCCGCTGGACGTCCCGCCTGCCAACTTCAGTTGCTGACGGGCAAGGGCGGTCAGTGACTTCTTGTCCATGAGGTGAGTATGAACCACTGCGCGCACCGTCACCCGTCGAATGGGGTAACGGTGCGGTGGCAAACAGGTGGCCGGTCAGCGCCGGGTGTAGGTGATCCAGCGGTACCGGGTGCCGTCCTTCGCCGACGTGAGCCACTCACCACTGTCCTGTGCGTGCCAGGAGTCGTCGATGGGGGGTGCCCAGGCGTCGCCGTCGATCGTCACGTCGATCTCGGAGACCAGCAGCTGCGTGGCGAACGGCATTGCCGCCGTGTAGATCTGGCCGCCGCCGATGACGCAGACGTCCTCGTCGGTGAGCGCGAGCGCCGAGGCGATGCCGTCGGCGGACTCCGCCCCCTCCGCCGCCCAGCCGGGCTGACGGCTGATCACGATGTTGCGGCGACCCGGCAGCGGCCGGAATCGCGGGGGCAGCGAGTCCCACGTCCGGCGGCCCATGATCACGGGGTGGCCCTGCGTCACCTTCTTGAAATACGCCATGTCCTCGGGGACGTGCCAGGGGATCGTGTTGTCGCGGCCGATGACGCCGCCGGCGCCCTGGGCCCAGACCAGCTTGACCTCGCGGGCCACTAGACGGCCACCGGCGCCTTGATGGCCGGATGGTGCCGGTAGTCGACGATCTCCACGTCCTCGAACGTGTAGTCGAAGATCGAATCCCGCCGGTTCAGTTTCAGCGTCGGGTACGGCAACGGCTCCCGGCTCAACTGCTCGGTGACCTGGTCGACGTGGTTGTCGTAGATGTGGCAGTCGCCGCCCGTCCAGATGAAATCGCCCGGTTCGAGCCCCGCCTGCTGCGCCACCATGTGGGTGAGGAGCGCGTAACTCGCGATGTTGAACGGCACGCCCAGGAACAGGTCGGCGCTGCGCTGGTACAGCTGGCACGACAGCTTGCCGTCCGCGACGTAGAACTGGAAGAACGCGTGGCACGGCGCCAGCGCCATCTGCGGGATGTCGCCGACGTTCCACGCCGACACGATGATGCGACGCGAATCCGGGTTCGACTTCAGCGTCTCGATGGTCTGGCTGATCTGGTCGATGTGCTCGCCCGACGGGGTCGGCCAGCTGCGCCACTGCACGCCGTAGACCGGTCCCAGTTCGCCGTCCGCGTCGGCCCACTCGTCCCAGATCGTGACGCCGTTGTCCTGGAGCCACTTCACGTTGGAGTCGCCGCGCAGGAACCACAACAGTTCGTAGACGATCGACTTGAGGTGCACCTTCTTCGTGGTGATCAGCGGAAACCCGTCCGCGAGGTTCCAGCGCATCTGATGCCCGAAGACGCTCTTCGTGCCGGTCCCGGTGCGGTCGGCCTTCGGGGTGCCCGTGTCCATGACGAGTCGGAGCAGGTCTTCGTACGGGGTCGGCACAGATGTCACGGTACGAGCATAGGCGGCTCCGCCACCCGTGCGCCTTTCCGGTAGCTGGAGCAACCGGAAAGGCACACGAGCGATAGCCTGCCGCCATGCGTGAACTCTTCGTGATCGGCATCGGCGCCGGCGACCCCGACCAGGTGACGGTCCAGGCGATCAAGGCGATGAACAAGGCGGACGTGTTCTTCGTCATCGGCAAGGGCGACGAGAAGCAGGACCTCGTCGATCTCCGCGCCGGCATCCTCGAGGAGCACGTCGCCGGCCCGTACCGCGTCGTGGACATCGTCGACCCGCCCCGCGACCGCACCCCGTCCGACTACGAGGGTGTCGTCGACGACTGGCACGAGCGCCGGGCGGCGCTGTTCGAGGCCGAGTTCGCGTCGGAGCCGGGGGTCGGGGCGATCCTCGTGTGGGGCGACCCGTCGCTCTACGACAGCACGTTGCGGATCGTCGAGCGGGTGCTCGCCCGCGGCAACGTGTCGTTCGACTACTCGGTGATCCCCGGTGTCACCAGCGTGCAGTCGCTGGCGGCCCAGCATCGGATCGTGCTCAACCGGATCGGCGAACCCGTCCACATCACCACCGGGCGCCGCCTCGCCGAGGGGCTGCCGGACGGCGTCGACAACGCGGTGGTGATGCTCGACGCCCACTGCACGTTCACGCAGGTCCCCGGCGACGACGTCCGGATCTGGTGGGGCGCCTACCTGGGCACCCCCGACGAGGTGCTGATCTCCGGTCGCCTGCGGGAGGTCGAGGGCGAGATCCAGCGGGTGCGCGCCGAACTGCGCGAACGCAAGGGCTGGATCATGGACACCTACCTCCTCCGCAGGTGAGCGCGAAAGTGTGGAGGAGCACACTTTCTCGCTCACATGCCGTTAGCCTGGGACCATGCCCGAGCTGCCCGAGGTGGAGGCGTTAGCCGAGTTCCTGCGTGAACACGCCGTGGGGGCGGTGGTGGGCCGGGTCGACGTGGCGGCCCTGAGCGTGCTGAAGACGTTCGACCCCCCGATCACCGCCCTGCAGGGCCGCGACGTCACGGGTGCCGCCCGGTTCGGCAAGCACCTCGCGCTCGACTGCTCCGGGTTGTGGCTCGTCACCCACCTCTCGCGTGGGGGCTGGCTGCGCTGGACGGACAACCCGTCGGTTGCGCCGCCGAAACCGGGCAAGGGCCCGCTGGCGCTGCGGGTGCATTTCTTCACCCCGGAGGGGGCGACGCCGGCGTTCGACCTGACCGAGGCTGGCACGAAGAAGCGGCTCGCGGTGTGGCTGGTGCACGACCCGCAGGAGGTGGAGGGGATCGCCCGGCTCGGGCCCGACGCCCTCGCCGTCACCGAACCCGAATTCGCGGCGCTGCTGTCCACCACGTCGGCGCGGATCAAGAACGCGCTCGTCGACCAGTCGCTGCTCGCCGGCGTCGGCAACGCCTACTCCGACGAAATCCTGCACACCGCAAAGATTTCCCCGTTCGCGACGTCACGCACCCTGCCGGAAGACCAGGTGCACGTGCTGTACGACGCGATGCGTTCCGTGCTCACCGACGCCGTCGACCGGTCGCGCGGTCAGGACGCGGCGCGGCTGAAGGGGGAGAAGAGATCCGGGATGCGCGTCCACGCCCGGACCGGCCTGCCGTGCCCCGTCTGCGGCGACACCGTCCGTGAAGTGTCGTTCGCGGAGAAGTCTTTTCAGTACTGCGCGACGTGTCAGACCGGAGGCAAGGTGCTCGCCGACCGCCGGATGTCGCGGCTGCTGAAGTAGGCGCTGGTGTGAAACCGTGCCCGCATATAGTTGTGACCATGCGTGAACAGGCACCCGGACGGTTCGGTACCCCTCTGACGGCAGGCGCGACCCGCGTCATGCTCCTCGGGTCGGGTGAGCTGGGCAAGGAGGTGATCATCGCCCTCCAGCGACTGGGGGTCGAGGTGATCGCCGTCGACCGCTACGACAACGCGCCGGGCCACCAGGTGGCGCACCGCGCGCACACGATCGACATGAGCGACCCGGAGGCGCTGTTGCGGCTCGTCGACACCGAGAAGCCGCATTTCGTGGTACCCGAGATCGAGGCCATCGCCACCGATGCGCTCGCCGCCGTCGAGGAGCGCGGCGCCGCCGTCGTGGTTCCCACCGCTCGGGCGACGCAGCTGACGATGAACCGCGAGGGGATCCGGCGGCTCGCGGCGGAGGAACTGGGACTGCCCACGTCGCCGTACGAGTTCGCGGAATCGCTCGAGGAGGTCCGGGCGGCCACCGGGCGCATCGGCTTTCCCTGTGTGATCAAGCCGGTGATGTCTTCATCCGGGAAGGGGCAGTCGACGGTGCGCGCCGCCGACGACGTCGAGAAGGCCTGGGACTACGCGCTCGCGGGCGGCCGCGTCAATTACGGCCGCGTCATCGTGGAGGGGTTCGTCGACTTCGACTACGAAATCACCCAACTCACCGTCCGGGCGATCGGCGCCGACGGCGAAGTGGGCACCTTCTTCTGCGAGCCGATCGGGCATCTGCAGGATTCGGGGGACTACGTGGAGTCGTGGCAGCCGCAGCCGATGAGCTACACGGCGCTCGCCCGGTCGCGTGAGGTGGCGGAGAAGGTGACGTCGGCGCTGGGCGGTCGCGGGATCTTCGGGGTGGAACTGTTCGTGAAGGGCGACGACGTGTACTTCTCGGAGGTCAGCCCCCGCCCGCACGACACGGGACTGGTCACCCTTCGGACGCAACGACTCTCGGAGTTCGAACTGCATGCCCGTGCGATCCTCGGGTTGCCCGTCGACACCACGCTCACGACACCCGGTGCGTCCGCGGTGATCTACGGAAAACTGGATGCCGCCGGGATCGGGTTCGAGGGTGTCGCCGACGCGATGGCCGTCCCCGAGACGGACCTGCGGCTGTTCGGCAAGCCGGAGAGCTTCGCGCGGAGGCGGATGGGCGTCGCCGTGTCCACGGGGCCGGACGTCGAGACCGCGCGCAGCCGCGCGCGGGAGGCGGCGTCCCGCGTCGTGCCCGTCGCGTGAGTCCGGTCGCGGAAGCCTTCGTCGGCCTGGCCGTCGTGGTCGGGCTCGTCGGGATCGTCATTCCTATTCTGCCCGGCACGATCCTCATCTTCGCGGCAATCCTGGTGTGGGCCATCATGACCGGTGGTGCGACGGCGTGGACGGTGTTCGCGGTCGCCACGCTGTTCCTCGTGATCAGCGGCGTCGTCAAATACACCTGGCCGGGCAGGCGGATGCGCAACGCGGGCGTGCCCAACGTGTCGCTGATCGTCGGCGGACTGGCCGGAATCGTGGGATTCTTCGTCGTTCCCGTGGTGGGGTTGTTCCTCGGTTTCATCGCGGGAACGTATGTGGCGGAGCTGTACCGGCTGCGTGCCCACAACCGGGCGTGGGCGTCGACGTGGCACGCGTGCAAGGCCGTCGGACTGTCGATGCTGATCGAACTGCTCGGCGCCCTGATCGCGTCGGGGGTGTGGCTGGCCGCCGTGGTCGCGACGTAGGTCGCCGAAATCGTCGCCGGGGGTATCCAGGAGCGACCTCCACCTGCGATGATGAAATGCGGATGTTGATCTTCCCGGCTAGCGGAGGAATGCGCCGTGAACAAGAAGACGACCTGGATCCTGGCCCCGCTCGCTGCGGCGGCCCTCGCACTGAGTGGCTGCGGCAACGACTCGTCCGACTCGTCCGCGCCGAGCGCCACCAGCGCCGCGGAGGCCACGAGCAGCGGCGAAGCGGCGCCCGCGTCGAACATGATGGAGAAGATCCCGTCACCCTTCGTGATGACCCCGCAGATGGACCCGACGTACGTCGGTTCGGTCGACGGGACCGACGCATACGTCGCGCTGGCCAGGTCGGGCAACGACATGGTCGCCTTCCTGTGCGACGGCGACGAGATGTGGACGTGGATGACCGGCACGATGGACGGCAACACGGCGTCGATGTCGTCGCCGGACGGAGCGACGCTCACGGCGTCGATGAGCGACGGCACCGTGACGGGGCAGGTCAGCGCGCCGGGCATGGCCGACAAGGCGTTCACCGCCAAACCGGTCGGCGCGGAGGACGGGCTGTTCCGGGCAACCACCAACCACGACGGCACCGACTACACCCTCGGCTGGATCATGACCCCCGACGGCGTCCGGGGGCTGGAACGGCAGGCCAACGGCTCGACCACTGGTGGCATCGCCGTCGACCGGAACGGCGACGACATGGACGATCGGCAGCGGGAGCGGCGGCAGGAACGTCGCGAACAGCTGGACTGCGACGAGATGAACACCTACAACACGTGGCTGGTGGCGCAGCCGCAAACGCCGCCGGTGGCCGAGATGGTGTCGATGAACAGCGTGCAGATGGAAGGCTGCTGACGAGTGGCGTGCGTGCTAGCAGCGTCCGTCCGGAGTGTCGCAGCGGTACCATGCACGCGCGTTGCCGCCCATGACCTTGTCGAAGTCGTCGCCGACCGCGTCCGCCACGATGTCGATGTCGCTGTCCTGGAACACTCTTCGCGATCGGCTGCCCGGTAGGTCGGTGCCGAACATCAGCGCCTCGGGGTTGACGGCGTGGATCTTGCGCAGCACGTCGCCGACGTCCTCGATGGTGGTTCGCCCGAACCCGGTGGCCTTCACCCGAACTCCCCGGTCGACGAGATCGAGGAGATACGGCAGGCCCCGCGTCGACATCCCCAGGTGGTCGATGCACACGGCGGGCAGCTTCGCGAACACCGGCTCGAGCGACAGCAGCAGGGTGGCGTCGACGTAGAACTCCGCGTGCCAGCCGGCCAGCTCGTACGCCCGCAGGGCCTGCTTGGTGAGGAGCTTCACGTCGGTCGCGCTGCGCCGAAGATTGAACCGGACGGCTCGGACCCCGGCGCGGTCGAGTTCGAGGATGCTCTCATCCGGGGTGTCGAGTTCCATCTGGGTGACGCCCACCCAGCTGGGGCCGAGCTCCTCGAGCGCGGCTTTCAGGTAATTCTGGTCGGTGCCCTGGTACGAGGCCGTGACGACGGCGCCGCCGTCCACGCCGAAGCCTGCCGTGCGTGCCCGGTAGTCGGCGATGGTGAACGGCTCCGGAAGGTAGCCGTGGTTCTCGACCACCGGGAACCGGGGATCGATGATGTGAACGTGGGCGTCAAACACGACTCATATCCTGCCTTGTGCGGGGGACTGCCCGGAACATCGCGCCGCAACCGGGGCGACCTCGCCACCGTCCGGACACACCTGCTCCGAGACGACGGAAGGGAACCTCCCTCGGGAGGTTCCCTTCGCACCGAGTCTGAAGATCAGGCCTTGTCGGGCTCGCTGGCCTTGAGCATGTCCTCACGCTCGACGACCTTGATCCGCTCGCGGCCCTCGGGCTCGCCCAGACTGCGCTCGTGCGCGTCGAGGCGGTACCAGCCCTGCCAGGTGGTGTAGGGGACCTGCTTGCCCTCGAGGAACTCGATGATCGCGTCCTCGCCCGGGTTCGCGGGCTCGGGGAAGCCGGTCCGGTCCTCGAGCAGGTTCGCGACGGTCTCGTTGGCATCGCCCTTGGTGTGGCCGATCAGGCCGACCGGGCCGCGCTTGATCCAGCCGGTGACGTAGGTGGCCGGCATGAACCGGGCGTTGCCCTCGGCGGTGTCGTCGGCGATGACGCGTCCGGCCTCGTTCGGGACCGTGCCCGCCTGCTCGTCGAACGGCAGCTTCGCGATGTTCTGCGACAGGTAACCCACGGCGCGGTACACGGCCTGGACGTCCCAGTCGTTGAACTTGCCGGTGCCCTTGACGTTGCCGGTGCCGTCCAGCTGGGTGCGCTCGGTGCGCAGACCGACGACCTTGCCGTCCTCGCCGAGCACCTCGGTGGGCGATTCGAAGAAGTGCAGGAACAGCTTGTGCGGGCGGTTGCCCACGTCGCGGATGGCCCAGTCCTGCAGGGTGTTGGCGACCATGTCGACCTGCTTGGAGTTGCGGCGCGCCTGCTCGGAACCCTCGTCGTAGTCGATGTCCTCGGGGTCGACGATGACCTCGATCGTCGGCGAGTGATCGAGTTCACGCAGCTCGAGGGGGGTGAACTTGGCCTGCGCCGGTCCGCGGCGGCCGAACACGTGGACCTCGACGGCCTTGTTGGCCTTGAGCCCCTCGTAGACGTTGGCGGGGATCTCCGTCGGCAGCAGTTCGTCGCCGGTCTTGGCGAGGACGCGCGCGATGTCGAGGGCGACGTTGCCGACACCGAGGACGGCGACCTTCTCGGCCTCGAGGGGCCAGGTGCGCGGGACGTCGGGGTGGCCGTCGTACCAGGAGACGAAGTCGGCGGCGCCGTAGCTGCCGTCGAGTTCGATGCCCGGGATGTTGAGGGCGCGGTCGGCGTTGGCGCCGGTGGAGAAGATCACCGCGTCGTAGAAGCTGTGCAGGTCTTCGAGGGTGATGTCGCTGCCGTAGTCGATGTTGCCCAGCAGGCGGACCGACGGCTTGTCGAGCACCTTGTGCAGGGCGGTGATGATGCCCTTGATGCGCGGGTGGTCGGGGGCGACGCCGTACCGGATCAGACCGAAGGGCGCAGGCATCCGCTCGAAGAGGTCGATGCTGATCCCGCCGTCAGACGCGGCATCGGATTTCATGAGTGCGTCGGCTGCGTAGATACCGGCTGGACCGGCACCCACGATCGCAACGCGCAACGGACGTGTCTGATCAGTCATCTGGAGCGAACTACCTTCTGAAGGGCGGACAACGAAACCTCAGCTTAAATTAAGCCCAGCCTGATCGGGTGGCCGAGGTGCAGCAGACAGGGCAAAGCCCATTCTCGGGACTCACGCCTGTAGAGAGTAGTCGCCTCCGCGTTGGGGGGTCACAAACACGATTTGTAGGGGCAGCTCGATACACTCGTGGCCAGCCGAGATCGAAGGGAAGTCATGTCCGGTTCGAGCGAATCGCCTCAGCGCGACGCGGGAGGCGCGGAAGATCCGGTGGATCCCCGGCGCACCACGGCGGTGCCGTTCATCGCCGCAGTCACCGTCATCGTCGTCATCCTCGTCGCCATCGTGGTGTCCAGCATGCTCTCGCCCGCCGACGAGAACGTCACGGAGGCGGACCGCATCAACCGTTCGGTCGCCGACTTCATCCAGGCCCACAACCACGACGACGCCGATCTGCAGAAGACGCTGGTCTGCCCGACGTGGTCCGACGACCGGTCCGTGCTCCGGGGCAGGGAAGGCGACGTCACGCTGCAGGGCGTCGAATCGTCCGAGGTCAACGGCGACCGTGCCCGGGCGGAAGTCCGGGTCAGCGCCGACGACGGCAAGGGCGAGACGACGGACACCTGGCAACTGACGCGGAACGGCGACACATGGGTCGTCTGCAACTGACCGTTGCCCGGAAGGGCGCACAGAACAGGGTTGTGAAAAGCTGACATGGTGAGTTACGCAGGCGACATAACGCCGGAGCATGCCTGGGAGCTGCTCCGCGACAATCCCGACGCTGTGCTGGTGGACGTGCGGACGGACGCCGAGTGGAAATACGTCGGGGTCCCCGACACGACCTCCCTCGGGCGGAAGACCGTGCTGATCGAATGGGTCAGCTACCCGACGGGCAGTCGTAACGACAACTTCGTGGACCAGCTGAAGGAGGCCGGGATCGCGGGCGGCGACGACGCCCCGGTGATCTTCCTGTGTCGCTCCGGCCAGCGGTCCATCGGTGCGGCGGAAGCCGCGACAGCGGCGGGCATCGGCCCGTCGTACAACGTGCTCGACGGTTTCGAAGGCGGCCTGGACGCCGACGGTCATCGTGGGGCGGTCGGCTGGCGGGCGCTGGGCCTGCCGTGGAGGCAGTGGTGAGTGCAATTCCTCGAGGCGGCGCGTTTGACAAGGCGCTGCCGGACGACATCGGCCAGGGCACGATCAGCGTGCGCGGAGGAACCCTCCGTTCCGGCTTCGAAGAGACGTCCGAAGCGATCTTCCTGAACTCCGGTTTCGTGTTCGAGAGCGCCGGAGCGGCCGAGGCGTCGTTCACCGGCGACATCGACCACTTCGTGTACTCCCGGTACGGCAACCCCACCGTGAAGATGTTCGAGGAGCGGCTGCGCCTGATCGAGGGCGCGGAGGCCTGCTTCGGCACGGCCAGCGGAATGTCCGCGGTGTTCACCGCACTCGGTGCGCTCCTGAAGGCAGGCGACCGCCTCGTCGCGGCGCGCAGCCTGTTCGGCTCCTGCTTCGTGGTGTGCAACGAGATCCTGCCCCGCTGGGGTGTGGAGACGGTGTTCGTCGACGGTGAAGACCTCGACCAGTGGGAGAAGGCTCTGTCCGAGCCGACCACCGCGGTGTTCTTCGAGACACCGTCGAACCCGATGCAGACACTCGTGGACGTCCCCCGGGTGGCGGAACTAGCACACGCCGCCGGCGCCAAGGTCGTGCTCGACAACGTGTTCGCGACCCCGCTGCTGCAGCACAGCCTGGAACTGGGTGCCGACATCGTCGTCTACTCCGGCACCAAGCACATCGACGGCCAGGGCCGCGTGCTCGGCGGCGCGATCCTCGGTCCGAAGGACTACATCGAGGGCCCCGTCCAGAACCTCATGCGCCACACCGGGCCGGCGCTGAGCCCGTTCAACGCGTGGACGCTCCTCAAGGGGCTCGAGACGATGCCGATCCGGGTGCGGCACTCCGTCGGCTCGGCACTGGAGATCGCCCGGTTCCTCGAAGGCCACGCCGCCGTCGACTGGGTCAAGTACCCGTATCTCGAATCGCACCCCCAGTACGACCTCGCCAAGCGGCAGATGAGCGGCGGCGGCACCGTCGTCACCTTCGCGCTGAACGCGTCCGAGAGCGAAGCGAAGAAGCGGGCCTTCGAACTCCTCGACGCCCTGCGACTGGTCAACATCTCCAACAACCTCGGCGACTCCAAGTCGCTCATCACCCACCCGGCCACCACCACCCACCGGGCGATGGGGCCGGAAGGTCGTGCGGCAGTGGGCATCACCGACGGCGTCGTCCGGCTGTCCGTCGGACTCGAAGACACCGCCGACCTCCTGGCCGACCTGGAGCAGGCACTGGGATAGGCGCACGAGCCCGGAGGGCCTAGAGGTCGAGGCTCGAGGCCTGCGCGACCGCGTGGAGGCGCTCGGCAGTGACGGCGTCCTGGGCGTCGTACCGCCGGGCGCACTCGACGAGTGTCGCCGACATCCCGGCCAGCGTGCGCTGCAACGACTCCCGCCTGCCGTCGAGGTAGGACGTGAACCGGTCGAACCCGGCGCCGGCCGCTTCCGGCCACGCCGCCCCCGAGTCGGCGACGGCAGCGTCGATGGGGTTCAGCCGTGAGAGTGCATCGTCGAACAGGGCGTCGAGCTGGCCGGCCGCTGCGCGCAGGGTACCGGTGTCGACGTGGGTGGAACCGCTCATGTTCGATCCTTCGTGTCGGTCGAGACGAGATCGGGCTCCCGCGGACGCGATAGATCCGCTAGGGTACGGGCATTATGCATCCTGGGGGGGATCGTGAATCTGAGGGACATAGCCCGGTGGGACGTCCGCGCGCTGCAGGCCGTGCAACGGTCGCTGTCCGAGCGGGCGGCGACCATCGCATTCGTGCAGGACGGTCTCGCCGCCATCGGCCGGTTGCCCGTGTGGCAGGACGAGGCCGCGGACGCCGCACGTCGGCGGTTCCGGATCGTCGCGGATGAACTGAGTGGGGAGGCGGCGTCGGTCGCCGTCGTCGAGGCGCTGACCCGCGAGTTGTTCGACGCGGTCACGCACCTGCAGACCGAACTCGACGGCGTCCGTGACGCGGCGGCCGCCCACGGCATGGCGCTGTCGGACGACGGGGACGTCGCGGACGCACCGGGACCGCCGGTCGACGTGCCGAACGCGGTGGGGCGCGAGGAACTGCGTGCCGAACTGGGTGCCGCGGCCCGGGCGCTGATCCTGCAGGCGGAGGATCTCGTCGCCGACGCCGCTGCCGTCCTGATGCGGGCCGCGGAGGGCAGTGTCGAACCCGGTGAAGTGGGTCGCGGCCTGTCCGCCCCCGCGCCGCCACCAGACGGCTCTCCGCTCGCCAACCGCGAGTACTGGGATGACCTGCCCGCAGCCCAGCGGCGCGAGGTGATCGAGCGGCATCCCGAGTGGGTGGGCGACCGCGACGGCATTCCGTCCGCCGTGCGGCACGAGGCGAACGTGAGCCGATTCGCCGGCGAGCGGTCCCGGTGGGAGTCGGAACGGGATCGCCTGCGGGACACGTTGGATCACAACGTGTTCGGTAGTGCTTTCACCGACGACGATGCGCGGCTGTGGTACGCCGAGCAGAAGCTGCGGGACCTCGACGACGTCGAGGCGCTCGTCCGCGACCACCCGGACGGCAGGCTGATGCTGCTCGATCTGCAGTCGGGTGAACGGACGATGGCCGCCTTCGCGCTCGGCGACCCCGACACCGCCGACCACATCTCCGTCACCACACCGGGCATCGACACCACCGTCGGCTCCCTCCCCGGAATGACCGACGAGGCAACGGCGCTGAAGGCGGAAATCGAACGGCAGCTGGACCTTTCCGGCCGCACCGGCGACACGGTGTCGACGATCGCGTGGCTCGGGTATCAGCCGCCGACCACCACCGGTCCGGGCAATTACGACGTACCGTTCATCGACCAGAATCTCGGGCGCGGCTGGCTCCTCGACGCCTGGCAGTCCGACCGCGCGACCGCGGGAGCCCCGAAGCTCGCCTCGTTCTACGAAGGCCTCGACGTCGCCTCGCAGACGCCCGACCCGCACATCACCGCCCTCGGACATTCGTACGGTTCGTACACCCAGGGCCTGGCCCTGCAGGAAGCGGGACCGCGGCAGCCGGTCGACGACGCCGTGTTCTACGGGTCACCAGGCTTCGCCGCGAACGACGAATCCGACCTCGGGCTGGCACCCGGCCACGGGTTCGTGATGCGCGCGCACGACGATCCGATCACCGTGGCGGACGGGTTCGGCCGGCTCGGACCCGATCCCGTGCAGACCGACCTCGAGCAACTGTCGGTGCGTGCGGCGACGACCTCCGACGGCATCCGGCGGGAAGACGCCAACGGGCACAGCGAGTATCCACGGCCGAGCGACAACGGCGAACTGCGGGCGTCCGGCTACAACATGGCCGTGATCGCGGCGGGCCTGCCGGAACTGGCGCTCCGGTGACGATCCGGTGGGCGACGAAGACGGTCGCCGCGATCGGCGCGGCGATCCTGACGAGCGGATGTGGTGGCGTGACGGACAACCCGTACAACTTCGGCGACGACGAGATCGCGGCGGCGGCCGAGAGTCTGACCGGCAGGCCGACGCTCGCCGTCACCGAGAGACACGTCACCGATGCGCTGGTGCGGATCGGCGAAGCCGTCGGCGCGATCGCTCCGGACGTCCGGTGGCGGTGGCATCGTGAACGCAGCCAGGGCGGCGGATGTCCCGGACCGTACGCCTACACGGAGGGGAAGTCCGTCACCACGCGAGCGCTACTGTCCGACAACCCGATCCGTGACGACGACTGGCCGGTGGTGCTGGCGGCGGCCCGCGCGGTCGCCGCCGACGCCGGGATGGATCGGCTCGACGTCCACGTCGACGAGCCCGGACGCCACGATGTGACGCTCGCCGGCGAGGACGGGAACCGGATCACGTTCGGCACGTACAAGGCTGCCTCGCTCCGGGGTGTCACCGGCTGCCGCCACCCGTGAGTACTTGTCAACGTCGGGCGGTTAACAAGTACTCACGGGTGGCGGAGCCGCATCGCCGAACGGATCCGACGTGCGGCCGACCAGGTCGGCGACCGATTTGAGAACCGCGGTGGGGCGGTAGGGGAACAGCTCCACCGAATCCCGCGTCGAGATTCCGGTGAGGACGAGGATGGTCTGCAGCCCGGCTTCGAGCCCGCAGACGATGTCGGTGTCCATGCGGTCACCGATCATCAGCGTGTTCGCGGAGTGCGCGCCGATGGCCCGCAGCGCCGAGCGCATCATCAGGGCGTTCGGCTTGCCCACGTAGTACGGGTCGCGGCCGGTGGCGCGGCTGATCAGTGCCGCAACGGATCCTGTGGCCGGAAGGGAGCCCTCGCGCGACGGTCCGGTGGGGTCGGGGTTGGTGGCGATGAAGCGAGCGCCCCTCTCCACCAGGCGAATTGCGGTGGTGATGGCCTCGAAGGAATAGGTGCGGGTCTCACCGAGGACCACGTAGTCGGGATCGTTCTCGGTGAGGACGTACCCGATGTCGTGCAGCGCGGTGGTGAGCCCGGATTCGCCGACGACGTAGGCGCTGCCGCCGGGGCGCTGGTTCGCCAGGAACGTCGCGGTGGCCAGGGCGGACGTCCAGATCGATTCCTCGGGAATGTCCAGGCCGGTGCGGAGCAGCCGGGCGCGGAGATCGCGCGGCGTCCTGATGGAATTGTTGGTCAGGACGATGAACGGGGTGCCGGACTCCCGGAGTTCGGCCAGGAACAGGTCGGCGCCGGGGACCAGATGCTCTTCGTGGACGAGTACGCCGTCCATGTCCATGAGATAGGTCCAGCCCGGGTGCTCTACTTCGTTGCTCACCGACTCAGTATGGAGGAGCGGGAGGGTGCATGCGTGACTATGCGAGCAGCCGGAACAGGCCGATGAGACCGACGACGACGATGGTTCCCCGCAGCGCGGTGGGGGACAGGCGGCGGCCGTAGCGGGCGCCGAGGACGCCGCCGAGCAGCGAGCCCACCGCGATGAGGCCGGCGGCCGCCCAGCTGATCCGGTCGAAGGCCACGAGCGTGTACGCGGTCGCGGCGACGACGTTGACGATGAGCGACAGCAGATTCTTCGCGCCGTTCATCCGTTGCAGGCTCTCCGGCAGGATCGCGCCCATCACGCCCATCAGCAGAATGCCCTGCGCAGCGGTGAAGTATCCGCCGTACACCCCGACGGCGAACGTGCCGACGGTCAGCAGGGTGAGTCGCGTAGTGCTCAGGCCCGCCTCGTGGCTGCCGCGTTGCTTCGCCCAGGCCTGGATCTTCGGCTGCAGCACCACCAAAATCAGGGCGAGGATCAGCAGCACCGGGACGATGAGTTCGAACACCGTTTCGGGCAGGTGCAGCAGGAGCCACGAGCCGAGAATCGCACCGCACAGGGAGGCCGGGATCTGCCACCGCAGCCGCGGTCCCTGCCCGGCGAGCTCCCGCCGGTATCCCCACGTGCCGGACACGCCACCGGCGACGAGGCCGATCGCGTTCGACATCGTGGCGGTCACGGGAGGGAACCCGAAAGCCACCAGGGTGGGGAAGGTGATGAGCGTGCCGCTGCCGACGATGGCGTTGATCGCGCCCGCGCCGACGCCGGCGACGAGGATCGCGATGACTTCGAGTGGTGTCACCGAGGCGACGTTACAAGGGCCTCCGACGGCCCGGCAGCCGGGTCACGCGGCGGTGGCGATACGCGACCGCGCATCCCATCCAACCGCATCCCCGACCGGTTGTCAGCACTTCTGCGCACGGTGATTCTTGCGTCCGCGCGACGCCATTTCCCCTGTGTTGCAGGGAAATACCCCGTGTTGACGACGTCCGGGAATGCAGCTAGTGTTCGCTTCAACCATCCAGAGCGACCGAGAGACCTGGCTCGTTGACGTCGCAGCAACCCTTCCGAATTTTTCGGGTGCGGGTGCTACCGCCGGGATCGATGGAAGGCAGCACATGAACTACCCCGCGCGCCCTGCGTGGCGCAGACGGCACATCGACCTGTGCCGCACCACCTCCTGCCACTGTTGACGAGGTCTCACCGCACGCTCACCGGGTAAAACGCCAGGTGAGCGCCTGACGCGCGCCCGCATCCCGCGGAAGACGCGCCCTCCTCCCCGTCCCGTCTCCAGGTGAAAGGCCGCCTCAGTGATGTCTGTACCCAGTGGTGAGCGAGCGTGAGCGCCCCCGTCCGGGCGCGTTCGGCCGCGCCCCTCGATTCCGAACCGTCCGGCAATGGTGACCGGCCCGCGGACGCCGCGCTGGAGGTCGCACGGCGGTGGCACCCGTGGCGGTGGGTGATCAGCGCCGCCGTGCTGGTGCTGCTCGCCCAGTTCGTCCACGGCCTCGCCACCAACCCGGGGTGGGACTGGGCGACGTTCGCCAAGTACTTCACCGCCGGTTCCGTGCTGCAGGCCCTGTGGATGACGGTGAAGCTGACCCTCTGGGGGACGGTCCTCGGATTCGCGCTCGGTGTGGTGCTGGCGGTCGGCCGCCTGTCGCACAACCCGGTGCTGCAGGTGATCGCCTGGGTCTACATCTGGGCGTTCCGGTCGATCCCGCTGATCGTGCAACTCCTGTTCTGGTTCAACATCACGTACCTGTATCAGACTCTGTCGCTGGGCATTCCGTTCGGACCGGGCTTCTTCACGTTCGAGGTCAACGGCGTCATCAGCGGCTTCACCGCCGCCGTCATCGGTCTGGCACTGCACCAGGCCGCGTACTCCGCCGAGATCATCCGCTCCGGCATCATCTCGGTGGACCACGGGCAGATCGAGGCGGCCCAGTCGCTGGGCATTCCGCGTCGTCGCCAGTTCTTCAAGATCGTTCTGCCGCAGGCGATGCGCGGCATCCTGCCGAACGCCGCGAACGAGGTCATCAGCCTGTTCAAGGGCACGTCGATCGTGTCGACGATGGCGATCGCGGAACTGTTCTACCAGGTTCAGGTGATCTTCGGCCGCAACGGTCGCGTCGTACCCCTGCTGATGGTCGCGACGATCTGGTACATCATCCTGACCACGCTGTTGTCGATCGGCCAGTACTACGTCGAGCGGCACTACGCCCGCGGATCGGCCCGGGCGCTGCCCCCGACTCCGTGGCAGAAGGTCACCCGGAAATTCGCCGAGATCCGCGACGCCGGCGTCTCCGTACCGAGAGGGGCCACGAAATGACGACCGACACCCAGCAGGCGGAGTTCGCGGTCGAGGTCCGCGGAGTGCACAAGTCCTTCGGCGCACTCGAAGTCCTCCAGGGGGTGGACCTGCTGGTCCGCAAGGGCGAGGTGACGGTGATCCTGGGCCCGTCGGGTTCCGGCAAGTCCACGCTGCTCCGCACGCTCAACCACCTGGAGAAGGTCGACCGGGGCACCATCCGGATCGACGGCGACCTCATCGGCTACCGGCGCAAGGGCAACAAACTCCACGAACTGCGGGAACGCGACATTCTGAAGCAGCGGTCCCGAATCGGATTCGTGTTCCAGAACTTCAACCTGTTCCCGCACCTCACGGTGCTGGAGAACGTGGTCGAGGCACCGGTGTCGGCGCAGGGCCGCGACCGTGCCGAGGTCGAGGCCGAGGCGATCGCCCTCCTGGAACGGGTCGGCGTCGGCGACAAGGCTCACGAGTACCCGCGGCAACTGTCCGGCGGTCAGCAGCAGCGGGTCGCGATCGCCCGAGCCCTCGCGTTGCGCCCGGCCGTGATCCTGTTCGACGAGCCCACGTCGGCGCTCGACCCCGAACTGGTCGGTGAGGTTCTCGCCGTCATCAAACAACTGGCACGCGACGGCGCCACCCTCGTCATCGTCACCCACGAGGTGGGTTTCGCGCGGGAGGTCGCCGACACGGCGGTGTTCATGGACGCCGGCGTCGTCGTGGAGCAGGGCCCGCCCGCGCAGGTCATCGACGACCCACAGCACGACCGCACCAAAGCTTTCCTCTCCCGAGTTCTCTGACCTCCGCACCCCGGTGTGGATCCCCGAAAGGCACACATGTCCACCGCACGGTTCCGTAAGAAGATTCTGGTCTCGGCCCTCACCACCGTCGCGCTGCTCGCCGCCGCGTGCGGGGGCGGCGACGTCGAGGACGAGGGATCGGGGCCCACCTCGGCCGCCGGCTACAACCTCACCGCCGATCAGAATCGCATCACCACCGACGAGGTCGAGTCGATCGCCGCGAAGGTCCCCCAGCAGATCCGCGACCGCGGGACGCTCGTCGTGACGGGCAGCGCCGGATCGGCCCCGCCGCTGCGTTTCTACGCTGACGACGACAAGACGCTCATCGGCTCGGAGACCGACTTCGCGTACCTGATCGGCGACGTTCTCGGTCTGAAGGTCGACCTTCAGGCGGCGGACTGGGCGCAGAACTTCGTCCGGATCGATTCGGGGGAGGCCGACGCGTTCATCTCCAACGTCACCGTCACCGAGGAGCGGAAGGAGAAGTACGACTTCTCCACGTACCGCCTCGACACGGTCGCGTTCGAGACGAAGAAGGACAGCGGCATCCAGATCAAAGGACCCGAGGACGTCGCGGGCTTGAAGATCGCGGTCTCCTCAGGCACCAATCAGGAAGCGCTGCTGGTGAAGTGGAGCGAGCAGAACGTCGCGGCCGGCCTCGAGCCCACCGACATCACGTACTACCAGAACACCACCGACTACTATCTGCCGCTCGCGTCGGGGCGGATCGACGCCTACTTCGGGCCCAACCCGTCCTCGTCGTTCCACGTGGCACAGGCCGGGGAGACCGAGATCGCCGGGACGTTCTCGGGGGCGGGCGACGCACTCCAGGGTGAGATCGCCGTGCTCACCAAGAAGGACAACGGGCTGATCACCGCGGTCAACGAAGCCATCAACCACGTCATCGAAAACGGCACGTACGCACAGGTTCTCGACCGCTGGAACATCGCGAACGAGGCCGTGAACACGTCGGTCGTCAACCCGCCCGGACTCCCGAAGACCAGCTGACAGGACGAACAGTGAGCGAGAGGACCGACCCTGTGCAGACCGTGTTCGTCGATCAGACCGATCCACTGGCCGCGCCGCTGCTCGAAGAACTGGCCACCGAATACAGCACGCGGTACGGGCGGTCCCGCGACCAGATGTACGAGGACCTCAGCACGTATCCGGCGGAAGAGTTCGCCGCACCGGGGGGTGCGCTGCTCGTCGTGGTCGAGGACGGGGCGTCGGTGGCGGGCGGGGCCTTCCGCCGCTACGACGACACGACCGCGGAACTGAAGCGGATCTGGACCTCGTCCTCGCACCGCAGGCGCGGACTCGGACGCATCGTGCTGCGGGAACTCGAGGCCGAGATCGTCCGGGCCGGCTACTCGCGCATCTTCCTCACCACCGGGCCGCGGCAGCCCGAGGCGGTGGCCCTGTACCTGGCCGCGGGGTACACGGCGCTGTTCGACCGCTCCCTCCCACCGCAGGAAATCGGGGTCCACGGATTCGAGAAGCTCCTGCCCACCGCCTTGCCTTCCGACTGCGCCGCAAAGGAGTACGAGTCCGTATGAAGTTTCTGCTGATGAGCCTGATCACTCACCACCCGGATCCGGTGACCGGGGAGAAGATCGGCACCGCGGCCAGGCTGCGGGAGGTCGTCGAATCGGCCGTCCTCGCCGAGCAACTGGGGTATGACGGTTTCGCGGTGGGCGAGCGCCACGAACATCCCTTCCTGTCCTCCTCGCCGCCCGTGGTGCTCAGCGCCATCGCGGCGCGGACCACCACCCTGCAGTTGTGGACCGCGGTGACCACACTGAGCCTGCTCGACCCGGTCCGTGCGTTCGAGGACTACTCGACGCTCGACAACCTGTCGGGGGGCCGGCTGCAACTCGTCATCGGCAAGGGAAACGGCACCGCGCAGGCACAGCTGTTCCACGTCACACCGGACGACCAGTGGGACCGCAACCGCGAAGGGTACGAGCTGTTCCGGAAGTTGTGGGAGAGTGAGGACGTCACCTGGGAGGGTACGTTCCGTCCGTCGCTCGAGCACGCCGTCGCACTGCCCCGCCCGTTGCAGCGGCGGATCCGGATCTGGCACGGCAGCGCGACGAGCAAGGAATCGGTGGATCTCGCCGCCCGCTACGGAGATCCGATCTTCTCCGCGAACGTGACGTATCCCATCGACTCCTACGCCGAACTGGTCCGGCACTACCGCGAACGGTGGACCCACTACGGTCACGATCCCGCCGACGCCCTCGTCGGCGCCGGGACCGCCGGGTTCTACGTCACACCGAACTCGCAGGACGCGCTCGACGTGTGGCGGCCGATTCACGCCGCCCGGCTCGACTTCGCCTGCAAGGCAGGACTTCCCGTGGTATTCGAGACCCTCGAAGGCTTCGTCGAACGCAGCTCCGCGCTGATCGGCAGCCCGCAGCAGGTGATCGACAAGGTGCAGCGCTACCACGAGCAGTTCGGCCACGAGGTGATCCACCTGAGCGCCGACCGCGTCGGCAGCGACAAACAGCACCGCGAGAGCCTCGAGCTGTTCCAGGCCGAGGTGGCACCCGCGCTGCGCGAGACCATTCCGAGCCGCCCCCTCGCGGCCGACACGGAGGAGGGACGGGCATGAGCCTGCATCTGGGCATCGAACTCGACGGCGAGGGAACGCATCCCGAGTCCTGGCGGCGCGCCGAGCACACTCCCGACCGGTTGCTGACCGGGCGAACGGTGGCGGATCGGGTCGCCGCGGCGGAGAACGCCGGTTTCACGTTCGCCTCCTTCGACGATTCGCTGCTGCCGCCCGGCGCCGACGGGGGACCCGTCGGCCGGATCGACGCCGTGAATCGCGCCGCGTTCGTGGCCGCGACCACCAGCACGATCGGGCTCGTCCCGGTGGTCGGCAGCACCTACGCCGAACCGTTTCACACGTCCTCCCAACTCGCGACACTCGACTATGCGTCGCGGGGACGCGGCGGCTGGATCGCCGCACGCGACACCGACCCGCGGGTCGCGGGCGCACTGGGCCGGACCGAGATCACCGCACCCGCCGACCTCGCGCGGGAGGAGCGGGACGCGATCGCCGTGATCCGGGACCTGTGGGATTCCTGGGAGGACGACGCGGTGATCCGCGACTACGCCACCGGCCGTTTCGTCGACCGCGACCGACTGCACTACCTCGACTTCCGGGGCGAGACGTACTCGGTGAAGGGTCCGGCGATCGTGCCGCGGCCACCGCAGGGGCAACTGGTGGTGTTCGGACTCGACGGGCAGGCCGATCCGTCCCAGGTCGACGTGGTGCTGGTGTCCGGGACGACGCCCGGTGACATCGCCGACGCCGCCGCGCGGGCGAAGGACAGCGGGGCGGCGCTGGTGTTCGCCGAACTCGACGTGGCGCTCGGCGCAGCCACTCCCGCCCCGTCGAGCGAGCGGCTGTCGTTCGCCGGCGAGGCCATCGGACTGGTGGAACTGCTGCGCGCACTGGATCCGCACGTCGACGGTGTGCGTCTGCATCCCGCCGTGGTCGACGAGGACCTCCCGGTGCTGGCGCGGTACGTGATCCCGGCACTCCTGCGCGCCGGTGTCGCCCACCGTCCCGTACCCGGTTCGACCCTGCGCAGCACGCTCGGACTCGACCGCCCCGCCAACCGATTCCGGGCCGACCGCCTCGCAGAATCCTCTCGCTGAAAGGTTGTGGAGATCATGACCGACAACTCGTACGCCAGGCCCGATGCCCAGGTGCATTTCGGGGTCTTCTTCCAGGGCGTCAACCACACGACGATCTGGTCGGATCCGACGAGCGGATCGCAGATCGACTTCGAAACGTTCCGTCGGGTGGCACAGACCGCCGAGCGGGGCCTGTTCGACGCCTTCTTCCTGGGTGAGGGTCTGCGCCTGCGGGAACAGGAAGGCAAGATCCTCGATCTCGACATCGTGGGCAGGCCGGACGCGATCACCCAGCTGTCGGCGCTGGCCGGCATCACCCGGCGCATCGGGCTGGTGGCCACCCAGAACACCACCTACAACGAACCGGCCGACCTCGCCCGGCGACTGTCCGGGCTGGACCTGCTGTCCGGCGGACGCGCCGGCTGGAACGCCGTCACCACGGACAACGCGTGGACCGGGGAGAACTTCCGGCGCGGCGGCTTCCTCGATCACGCCGACCGGTACGAACGGGCCGGGCAGTTCCTGGGCGTCGCCCGGGCGATCTGGGACGCGTGGGCCGACGGCGCCGTCGCGACGAGCACCGAGGCGCCGTCCTGGGCCACCGCGGGCAGTGTGGAGGACGTGTCGCGGCGCACGTCGCAGTTCGACGTCACGATCACCCCCACCCTGCCGCGCAGCGCCCAGGGCCATCCCGTCATCTTCCAGGCCGGCGACTCACCGGCAGGCAGGGACTTCGCGGCCACGCACGCCGACGTCATCTTCTCCCGGCACGGAACCCATTTCGACGAGGCGCTCGCTTTCGCCGACGACATCCGGGCGAGACTGCGCCGCGCGGGGCGCCCCGAGGACGACGTCAAGATTTTGCCGGGCACCCAGATCGTGCTCGCGGAGAACGCGTCCGAGGTGGAGGACAAGGTCCGCTGGGTCCGCGAAGGCCAGTACACCGGGCAGACGGCGCTGTCGCTGGTCGGGCAGGTGTGGGGCCGCGATCTTTCCGATCGCGACCCGGACGGTCCACTGCCCGACTTCGATCCGGTGCCCGCACCGATCTCCGTCACCCGCGGGGCCGCCCGCGACGGCAAGGACCCGCTCGCCATCGCCCGCGAGTGGCGGGCCCTGGCGGAGGCGCAGAACCTGTCGCTGCGGCAGGTCGCGATCGCGACGACTCAGCGGTCCGGTTTCGCGGGTACCCCCGGGCAGGTCGCCGACGAACTCACCCGGTGGGTGCGCAGTGGCGCGACCGACGGATTCAATGTTTCGCCGTATCTGGTGCCCACCGGACTCGACGAGATCGTCGACCTGCTCGTGCCCGAACTGCAGGAGCGCGGCTCGTACCGAACGCAATACGAAGGCGCGACGCTGCGTGAGCATCTCGGTCTCCGCCCGCCGCTGTCGCGACGGGAACTCCCGCCCCGGCAGGCAGTCGGGTAGCGGGGCCGTGTGGCGCGGCGACCGGCGATCTCTTACACTCGGTAACGACCATCCAGAGCGACCGAGAGACCTGGCTCGTTGACGTCGCAGCAACCCCCCGCCCCGCGGGTGCGGGTGCTACCGCCGGGATCGATGGAGGAACCATGTTGACCGAAGGCTTCGTGAGCGCCTGGGGGCGTCTGCACGTCGATCTCTGCCGGTTGTCCACCTCCATCTGTCACAGCTGATCTGACACCCCGGCACCTGCCCGGGGTTCCTGCTCTACACACCGCATCCGCGTGGGATCCGGTGTCCCTCACCTTTCTGTGCGCGTGAGCGCTGCCCACTCGACGGTCGGCGCGCACGGCACATCTTCGAGATCACGGAGTTCTCGGTGCCATCAGTGCCTTTGTCCTCGTCCCACCGCGGCCGCATCGCGGCAGGTATCGGCGCCGCCGCCGTGCTGGCCACGGCGCTCACCGCCTGCGGTGGCGGCTCCAGCAGTTCCTCCGCGGACGCGGGCCCGCCGCAGCCCGGCGGCACCCTCCGCTACGGCCTGTCCCAGGCACCCACGTGCGCCGACCCCGCGCAGTCGGGCACCAACCAGACGATCTACGTGGCCCGGCAGGTGGTGGACTCGCTCACCGACCAGGACCCGGAGACGGGCGAACTGAAGCCGTGGCTGGCCGAGAGCTGGGACACCGACGCCGACGCGTCCTCCTTCACGTTCCACCTGAAGGAGGGGGTGACGTTCAGTGACGGAACGCCTTTCACCGCGGAGTCGGTGAAGAAGAACCTCGACGCCATCGTGAACACGCTCACCGGTGCCAAGGCCGCACTGGGTGCCAGCTACCTCACCGGGTACACGGGCACCACCGTGATCGACCCGCAGACCGCGCAGGTCGACTTCGCCGCACCCAACGCGCAGTTCCTCCAGGCGTCGTCCACCCCGCAGCTCGGCATCCTGTCCGACAGTTCCGTCGCGAAGTCCGCCGAGGAGCGGTGCACCGGCAACATCTCGGGCACCGGGCCGTTCACGTACGCCGACTACCAGCAGGACAAGTCGGTCACCCTCGCCAAGCGCGCCGGATACAACTGGGGTTCCGACGTGTTCGGCCACGACGGCGAGGCCTACCTCGACACCATCGAGTTCACCGTCGTCCCCGAATCCGGTGTCCGCACGGGCAGCCTGTCCTCGGGACAGCTGGACGCGATCAGCGACGCGCTGCCGCAGGACGCCCCGCAGATCGAAGGTGCGGGCGGGCAGGTGCTCACCACCTCGAATCCCGGAACCCCGTTCGGCTTCCAGCCCAACGTGACCCGCGGACCGCTCGTCGACCCCGTCGTGCGCAGCGCGCTGGTGCCGGCGATCAACCGGCAGGAACTGGTCGACACCGTGCTCGGCCCCAACTTCAAGCCGGCCACCAGCACCCTGGCCAGCCGCACCCCGGGCTACGTGGCACTGCCCGACGTGACGTACGACCCGGAGAAGGCGAAGTCGATCCTGGATCAGGCGGGCTGGGTGCCCGGCGCCGACGGCATCCGCGAGAAGGGTGGTCAGAAGCTCGCCTTCCCCGTGCTGTTCAGCTCCGTATTCGCCGGCAACCAGGCCATCCTCGAACTGGTGCAGCAGCAGCTCAGAGCGGTGGGAGTGGACCTGCAGCTCGACCTCGTGTCGACCCCGGAAGCCACCGCTCGCCAGAATTCCAAGGACTTCGACGCCACCTACTACAACAGCACCCGCGCCGACGGCGACATCCTGCGCACACAGTTCGGGCTCGAAGGCCGCAATCTGAACAGCCGCGGCCCGATTCCCGCGCTCGACGACGTGCTGACGAAGCAGCTCGCCACCACCGATCCCGCCGCGCGGAGCGCGCTCGTCGCCGACGCCCAGCAGCAGGTCCTCGACAACGGCCTGTGGATCCCGACGGTGGAGTTGTCGCAGGCGATCGGCGCGGGCCCGAACGTGCAGGACCTGAAGTTCGAGGCCTCGGCCCGGCTCCAGTTCTTCGACACCTGGATCAGCGGACGCTGAAACATGATTCGCTACCTCGGACTCCGCGTGCTGCAGGCGATCGCCGTCCTGTGGGCGACGTTCACCGTGTCGTTCGCCGTGCTGTTCCTCCTGCCGTCCGACCCGGTGAGCATCGCCGTCGACTCGGCGTCCACCGGCACGACGGTCGACGCGGCCGCCGTCGCGGAACTGCAGGCGCGGTACGGACTCGACCAGCCGGTGTGGGTGCAGTACTGGAACTCGCTGAGCCACGCCGTCCGCGGTGACTTCGGGTCCTCGATCGCCACCGGGCAGTCGGTGACCGAGGCCATCGGCAACGCGGTGCCCAGCACTCTCGTGCTGGCGTCCGCGGCGCTGGTCCTCGCCGTCGTGTTCGGGGCGGGGGTCGCGTTCCTCGCCACCTACACGCGGGTCCATTGGGTGCGGAACCTGCTGTTCTCCCTGCCCCCGCTCGGTGTCGCGGTGCCGACGTTCTGGGTGGGCCTGATTCTGCTGCAACTGTTCTCGTTCCGGCTGAAGGCCTTCCCCGCGTTCGGCGACCAGGGGATCGCGACGCTGGTGCTGCCGGCGGTGACGCTCGCGCTCCCCACCGGTGCGGTGATCGCCCAGGTGCTCGCGGCGAGTCTGCAGACCACGTGGCGGCAGCCGTTCATCGAGGCCGCGCGGGCGAAGGGAGCGTCGCGCCGGCAGATCCAGACCCGGCACGCGCTGCGCCTGTCGAGCATTCCCGCGTTCACCATCGCCGGTGTGCTCGTCGGCAATCTGCTGGCGGGATCGGTCGTCGTCGAGACGGTGTTCTCCCGCGCCGGGGTGGGGCGCCTCACTCAGACTTCCGTGATGGCGCAGGACATTCCGGTGGTCCAGGGGATCGTGGTGCTGAGCTCGCTCGTCTACGTGCTCGTCAATCTCGCCGTCGATCTGCTCTACCCGCTGATCGACCCCAGGATCGTCGAGGGCAGGCGGAGTTCCGAGCGCAGCGACACCGTCGCGAATGTGGAGGAGAAGGTTCATGTCTGACATCCTCACCAGAGAACTGATCGAGGAGGCCGAGGGTTTCGGCCCTCCGCCGGTCGACGCGCTTCCCGCGATCGCGCCCCGTCCGCGCGGCCGCGGACACCGCGTGGTGGCGTGGTGGCGTCGCAACCTCGTGCTCGTCGCCTCGGCGGCGGTGCTCCTCGTCGCGGTCGGATTCGCGGTGGCGCCGTCGGTGTTCGCGAGCGGTGACCCGTTGGTCGGGGTGCCCGCCCAGAAGCTACAGGCGCCCAGTGCCGCACACTGGTTCGGCACCGACAACATCGGCCGCGACGTCTACACCCGGGTGGTGCACGGAGCCGGATTGTCACTGACCGCGACACTGCTGGCCGTGGGCATCGCACTGGTATCCGGCTCGCTGATCGGACTGCTGTCCGGCGCCCTCGGCGGCACACTGGACGCCGTCCTGATGCGGGTCGTCGACGTCCTCCTCTCGATTCCCGCGCTGCTGCTCTCGCTGGCACTGGTGACCGCACTGGGATTCGGCACGGTCAACGTCGCGATCGCGGTGGGCGTGTCGCTGATCGCGAACTTCGCCCGCGTGATGCGGTCGGAGGTGCTGCGGGTGCGGCGGTCGCTGTACGTCGAGGCCGCGTTCGCGTCGGGTGTCCGCTGGCACACGGTGCTGCGCCGCCACGTGCTGCGGAATTCGTACGCACCCGTCGTCGCCCTGGCGGCGGTCGAATTCGGCATGGCGGTCCTCGCGGTGTCGTCGCTGAGCTTCCTCGGATTCGGCGCGGTGCCGCCCACCCCGGAATGGGGCTCACTGATCTCCGAGGGACGGAACTACCTCGCCACCGCGTGGTGGATGACAACCCTGCCCGGACTGGTGATCGTGGCCGTCGTGCTGTCGGCGCACCGGCTCGGGCATGCACTGGAACAGAGGGAAGTGCGATGAGCGCGAAAGACACTCCGCTGCTGCAGGTTTCCGGACTGCGGGTGGCGTACGGGAGCGCGGGCGATCCCGTCGTGGCCGTGCAGGGCGTCGACCTCACGGTCGCGCGCGGCGAGGTGGTGGCCGTGGTCGGCGAGTCCGGCTCCGGAAAATCCACCACGGCGCACGCCATTCTCGGACTGCTCAGCGGATCGGGGCGGGTCGTCGCAGGCACCGTCACGTTCGACGGTGAGCGTCTCGACACCAAGTCGGAACGCGCCCTCGAACGGGTCCGCGGCGCCCGGATCGGCCTGGTTCCGCAGGACCCGACGACGTCGCTCAACCCCGTCCTGCGGGTCGGCGCCCAGGTGGCGGAGGTGCTCCGGATCCACGGTCTCGCCGACCGGCGGACGGCAGGCATCGAGGCGGTACGCATCCTCGCCGAGGCCGGGATCGACGAGCCCGAGGTGCGGGCGCGGCAGTACCCGCAGGACCTGTCCGGCGGGCAACGGCAGCGCGTCCTGATCGGGATCGCGCTGGCGTGCAGCCCCGAACTCGTGATCGCGGACGAACCGACCAGCGCCCTCGACGTCACCGTGCAGCGCCGGATCCTCGATCTTCTCGACGCGCGGATCGCCGAATCCGGCACCGCGGTCCTGCTGATCACGCACGATCTGGGTGTCGCGGCCGACCGGGCCGACCGGATCGTGGTGATGAGCCAGGGCGAGGTGGTGGAAGCCGGCCCCACCCGTCAGATCCTCGAGAACCCACAGCACGAGTACACCCGCACCCTGCTGGCCGCGGCGCCGAGCCTGTCGGTGGGACAGGAACGAGCCCGCGGCGAGGAGGCGGGCGGCGCCGGCCCCGACGTCCTGCTGCGCGTGTCCGGGGTGTCCAGGACGTTCCGGATCGACCGGCGCACGTCCATCGACGCCGTCCGGGACGTGTCGTTCGAGGTCCCCCGCGGGCGCACACTGTCGCTGGTGGGGGAGTCCGGGTCGGGCAAGTCCACGGTGGCCCGGATCGCGATCCGGCTGGAGTCGCCCACCGCGGGCCGCGTCGAGTTCGACGGCCGGGACATCACCACCCTGCGCGGCGGCGCGCTGCGGGCCCTGCGCCGGCGGGTGCAGATCGTGTACCAGAACCCGTACGCCTCCCTCGATCCGAAGCTGGCGATCTCGGACATCGTCGCGGAACCGCTCGGTGCGTTCGGTGTCGGAACCAAAGCGGAGCGGGCCGCGCGGGTGGCCGAACTGCTCGAACAGGTCGCATTGCCGCGCACCTACCTCGAACGCCGGCCGGCCGAGCTGTCCGGCGGGCAACGCCAGCGGGTCGCCATCGCCCGCGCGCTCGCTCTGCGCCCCGAACTCGTCGTGCTGGACGAACCGGTGTCGGCCCTGGACGTCTCGGTGCAGGCGCAGATCCTCGGCCTGCTCGAGAGCCTGCAGCGCGACCTCGGGCTCAGCTACCTCTTCATCTCGCACGACCTCGCCGTGGTCCGGCAGATCAGCGACACGGTCGCGGTGATGCGTGCCGGCCGCATCGTCGAATCGGGCACCGCGGCCGACATATTCGACAACCCGCGCCACGACTACACCCGGCAGCTGCTCGACGCCATCCCGGGTCGGTCCGTCGGGCGCCCACGTTCCGCACAGCTGGAGGAATCGATTCATGCCTGAGCCACACCGCCGCATCGTCGCCGTCGATCTGTACGGCACCGGGATCCATCCGCAGTCCTGGCGCCGCCAGGACTCGCGCGCCGAGGACCTCTTCACCGCCGACTACTGGACCGGCCTGATCGGGCAGGCCGACTCCGCCGGAGTCGACCTCGCGTTCGTCGGCGATTCCTTCGCGATCGCCACGACCGGACATGCCGATCAGCGTGGGCAACTGGACGCCGTGGCGATCACCGCCCGTGCCGTCGCGTCCACCGAGCGCATCGGCCTGGTCCCCACGGTGACCGTCACGCACACCGAACCGTTTCACGTGTCCAAGGCGATCGCCAGCCTCGACCACGCGTCGGGCGGCCGCGCCGGGTGGCAGGTGGACGTGTCCTCCGGCCAGGTCCAGGCGGATCTGTTCGGGCGCAAGGACGCGCAGGACGCCGAGAGTCTGTGGGCGGAGGCGGCCGACGCGATCGAGGTCGTCGGCCTGCTGTGGGACAGCTGGGAGGACGACGCCGAGATCCGTGACGTGGCCACCGGGCGCTTCATCGACCGGGACAAGCTGCACTACATCGATTTCGAGGGAGACCACTTCACCGTCAAGGGTCCCTCGATCACACCGCGGTCGCCGCAGGGGCAGTCGCTGATCGTGATCGGTGCGCGGGACGAGCACTCCACCCGAATCGCCGCCGCACGCGCCGACGTGATCCGCATCGCCGCGCCCACCGTCGACGCGGCGCGCGACCTCGCGGTCCGGGTGCGGCGTGCTGCGGCCGAGGCGGGGCGCGACCCCGCGACGCTGCGGATCCTGCTCGACGTCGAGGTGGTGATCGCCGAGACCGCCGACGCGGCCGAACGTGACCTCGCGCAACTCGAGAACTGGTCCGGCGCCCGGTACGAGCCGGCGTCGGTTCTCTACCGCGGCGACGCGCCGGGTCTGGCCCGGCTGATCACGGACGTGACGGCCACCGGGGACGTCGACGGCGTCACGCTCCGCCCGCTGGCGCTGCAGTCCGGCCTGGACGCCATCGCCGGGCACGTCCTGCCCCTGCTGCGCTCGCAAGACCCGGCCCCGGGCGGCGGACTGCTCCGGGAACGACTCGGCTTCACCCGTCCCGCCAACCGCTTCGCCGGACAGGACTGACATCATGAGCAACCAGCGCAAGCAGATTCACCTCGCCGCACACTTTCCCGGCGTCAACAACACCACCGTGTGGAGCGACCCCGAATCGAAGAGCCAGATCGACTTCGACTCGTTCGTGCACCTCGCGGAGACCGCCGAACGCGGCCTGTTCGACTTCTTCTTCCTCGCCGAGGGACTGCGCCTGCGCGAGCACCGGGGCCGGATCCACGATCTCGACGTGGTGGGCCGCCCCGACACGTTGACGGTGCTCGGCGCGCTCGCCGGAGCGACCACCCATCTGGGCCTGGCCGGGACGATCAACACCACGTTCAACGAACCATACGAGCTGGCACGGCAATTCGCCTCGCTCGACCACCTGTCCGGTGGCCGGGCCGCCTGGAACATGGTGACGTCCTCGGACGCGTTCACAGGGGAGAACTTCCGGCGCGGAGGATATCTCGACAAGGCCGACCGCTACGTCTGCGCCGGCGAAGTGATCCAGGGCGCCCGAAAGTTCTGGGACAGCTGGGATCGGGACGCACTGCAGATCGACCGCGCCCGGGGAGTGTTCGCCCCGGACCAGTCGATCCGCGAGGTCACACACTCCGGCGCACAGTTCGACATCCGGGGACGCTTCACCGTTCCCCGGAGCCCGCAGGGGCACCCGGTGCTGCTGCAGGCCGGCGATTCCGACGAGGGCCGCGAATTCGGCGCCGCCCAGGCCGACGCGATCTTCACCATCCACGGATCACTCGAGGACGGCCGGAAGTTCTACTCGGACGTCAAGGGCAGACTCGCGAAGTACGGGCGCGGCCACGACGACCTCAAGGTGCTGCCCGCCGCGACGTTCGTACTGGGCGACTCCGCGGCGGACGCGGCCGAACGCGCCGACCACATCCGGCATCAGCAGGTGGGACCGCAGACCGCGATCGCGTTCCTCGAACAGGTCTGGGGGCGTGCTCTTTCCGGGTACGACCCGGACGGACCGCTACCGGACGTCGAACCGGCGGAAGACTCGACCATCACCCGCGGCCGGGTCCGCCACGCGAAGGACCCACGCGAGATCGCGGGCCAGTGGCGGGCGAAGGCGGAAGCCGAGAAACTCAGCATCCGGGAACTCATCATCGCCGTCACCACCCGCCAGCAGTTCGTCGGAACCCCCACCCAGGTGGCCGAGGAGATCGACCGCTACGTGCAGGCCGACGCGTGCGACGGCTTCATCCTGGTACCGCACCTCACTCCGGCCGGGCTGGACGAGTTCGTCGAGAAGGTGGTCCCGGAGTTGCAGAACCGCGGCAGTTTCCGCTCCGAGTACTCGGGGACGACCCTGCGCAGCCATCTCGGACTGCGCCATCCGCATCATCAGACAGAAGGAGTTCGGGCATCATGACCGCAGTCACCGAAGACGCGACATTCGAGCAGGGGTGGCAGGACTGGCATTCGGCGCGCGAGGACTACTTCCGCGAACCGCTGGGCTGGCTGAGCCTCACGGCACTGCACTGGCTCGTCGAGACCGACACTACGTTCCCCGACCTGCCCGGAAAATGGCGGGCCGACGCGGACGGTCTGATCGTCACGGCCCCGGCCGACGCCGGTCTCGAGATCGACGGCGAGACGGTCGACGGCACGGCGGCCCTCGCACCGCAGGAGGGCGCCCCCGGCCTGATCGTGCGCCACGGCAATCGGACCATCGAGGTGATCCGCAGGACGGGCGACGTCGCCCTGCGGATCCACGACCCCGAGGCCGCCACCCTCGCCGCGTTCACCGGCATCCCGGCGTTCCTGCCGGCGCGACAGTGGGCGGTGCCCGCAACGTTCACCCCGTTCCCGCAGTCCCGCGTCGTGACGACGGGTGCCGTCGTCGAGGGGCTCGAGCACCACCACACGGCGCTGGGGTCGCTCGCCTTCGAGTATGACGGCGCCGCACACGAACTCGTCGCGTTCGCAGGCAAGGACGGTGGGCTGCAGGTGCTGTTCACCGATGCCACCAGCGGGGTCAGCACGTACCCCGCGGCACGGTCGCTCGCCGTCGACGCCCCCGCCGCGGACGGCCGGGTGATCCTCGACTTCAACCGGGCGTCCAACCTGCCGTGCGCGTTCACCGACTACGCCACCTGCCCGGTCGCGCCCGCCGAGAACCGGCTGACGCTCGCGGTCGAGGCCGGCGAGAAGAACCCGCGGTAGGCATGACCGACAAGCAGGTCGTGCTCGGGGCGGCGGCGCCCGCGGGCCGGACGGATTTCGCCGTCCTCGCGGACGCCGCCCGCACCGCGGAGCGGGGACGATTCGACTTCTTCCTCGCCGACGGCGTCACTGCGGCGAACGCGCTGGCCGGATTCACCGACGCGGTGGGGCTCGCGGCGACGCTGGACACGACCTCCGCCGAACCGTTCGACGTGGCCCGAAGGTTGGCCTCGCTCGATCACCTGTCCGGCGGCCGGGCGGCGTGGAACACCGCGGCCCCTGCCGGCGGGCGGGCCGCCGAGTTCGTCGGCACCGCCCGCACCCTGTGGGATTCCTGGGCCGACGGCGTCGTGACCGTCGACCGCGGCGCGGGACGATTCGTGTCGGATCCCACCGCAGGCGCGTTCTATCACCGGGGCAGGCACTTCGACATCGGCGGACGCTTCACTGTCCCCCGCAGCCCGCAGGCGCAACCGGTGGTAATCGTGTCCGGTGACAGCCCGGAGACCCGGGATCTCGCCGCCCGGCACGGCGACGTGATCATCGCTCCGCTGGGCACGTTCGAATCCGCCCGCGCCGCCTACACCGACGTCGCGCGCCGGACGGTCGACGCAGGCAGGCCCGCCGGTGCGGTGAAGGTCCTGTTCACCGCGGCGTTCGCGGGCACCGCCGCGTCCGTCGCGGACCGGATCGTCCGGTGGGTCCGCGAGGACGCCGCGGACGGGTTCGTCCTGCCCTCCCTTCCCACCCCGGACGGACTCGACCCGTTCGTCGACACGGTGGTGCCGCTGCTCCAGGACCGTGGCGTTCTGCGCACCGACTACACCACCGCCACGCTGCGGCAGCACCTCGGACTCGGTGCCCCGCCCAGCCATCGTGCCGTCAATCCCCGCTCCCTCCAGAAAGTGCCGTCATGACCACTCCGTTGTCCGTTCTCGATCTGTCGCCCGTCAGCGAGGGCGCCACCGCCCGCACGGCGCTGCGGAACACCGTCGACCTCGCCCGGCACGCCGAGGCGTGGGGATACAAGCGGTACTGGGTGGCCGAGCACCACTTCGTCGGTGTCGCCAGTTCCTCGCCGGCCGTGCTCGTCGGGATCCTGGCCGCGGCGACCAGCACGCTCCGGGTCGGTGCCGCCGCCGTGCAGCTGGGGCACACCACTGCGGCCGCCGTCGTCGAGTCGTTCGGCACCGTCGACGCGCTGTACCCGGGTCGCCTGGACCTCGGTCTCGGACGGTCGGGTCAGCGGCGGGCCGAGGCGCTGAAAGCGGTTGCCGAACGCAACAACCAGCCGGCCCCGCCCCGCCGGGAGACGGAGGTCCGCGACGGCGTGGTGATCCCCGCGCCGTTCGACCCGTCCGGGCTCCTGCTGTCCCCGCGGCTCGCGGCGGCGCAGTCGGTCCTGCAGCAGCCCGGCGCGCTGTCGCCCGCATTCGACCAGCAGGTCGACGACATCCTGGCACTGCTCGGCGGCACGTACCGCACCCCGGACGGGATCGAGTTGCACGCGAGTCCCGGTGAGGGCGCGGACGTCGAGGTGTGGGTGTTCGGCAGCAGCGCGGGGCCGAGCGCCGAACTGGCAGGCCGGCTGGGGCTGCCGTTCGGCGCGAACTATCACGTGAGCCCGTCGACGACCCTCGACGCGGTCGAGGCCTACCGCGCCGCGTTCCGCCCGTCGCCGACTCTGCCGAAGCCGTACGTCGTCGTCTCCGCCGACACGGTCGTGGCGGAGGACGATGCGACCGCGCAGGAACTGGCGTCGACGTTCGGGCACTGGACGCACAGCATCCGCAGTGGGCACGGCGCGATCCCGTACCCCGACCCCGCGCACACCTCCCCGCTCGGCGAGACGGAACGTGCGCTCGTCGAGGACCGGCTGATCACCCAGTTCGTGGGGGCGCCGGCCACCGTCGCGAACAAACTCGACAGTCTGCGAAGGCTCACCGACGCCGACGAACTGGTGATCACCAGCGTCACCCACGATCACGCCGACCGGTTGCGCTCCTACGAACTGCTCGCGGCCGAGTGGGGACTGCCGGGGTTGCTCGCCGCCTGAGACCCGCGATGATTGAACGCTGGTCCAATTGGGAATCCCAGGCCCATGGACACAGCAAATGCACCTGTGCCCGAGTCCCATGACGAGCTGGTCGAGCGGCTACGGCAGTACCTGAGCTCGATCACGTCGACGGAACTCGGTCCCGACGACGACTACTTCACCCTGGGACTGGTGAGTTCGTTGCGGGCACTGGAGATCGTCACGTACATCGAAGGCTCCCACGACGTCGTGGTCGAGGTGGAGGATCTCGACCTCGACAACTTCCGCACCGCTGCCCGGGTGGCGGGGTTCATACGGAGGAAGCGGGGCGAGCAGCTTCGTGCGACGGACGGGGCGTCGCCGTGATCGGACTCGACACACTCGTCGCCTCCGCCGAGACCGACGCCGGCAACTGGGACGAGACCGGGCTGCCGGTCGAGGTCATCGAGGCCGCCGCGAAGGCGGGTGTCCTCGGGCTGGACCGGACGACGGAGTGCCGGGGGCTGGGCCTGAACGCCGTCGAACTCGGCTCGGTCGCAGAAAGACTGGGGGCGGTCTGCACGTCGTTGCGGTCGCTGCTGACCGTGCAGGGAATGGTGAACGCCGCCGTCGATCGGTGGGGCACCGCCGAACAGCGGGCGAGGTGGCTGCCCGCCCTGACGACCGGTGAACTTCTCGCCGGGTTCGCCGCCACCGAAACCGGGGCGGGCAGCGACCTCTCCTCTGTGACTACCAGTTTCGAGGAGCACGGCACGGACCACCGCATTACCGGACGGAAACTGTGGGTCACGTTCGGCGAGGTGGCGGACGTCCTGCTCGTCCTCGGCCGGTCACCGGCCGGGCTGACCACCGCGCTGGTCGAGACGGACGCGCCGGGGGTGACCGTCGAACCGGTCCACGGTCAGCTGGGCATGCGTGGCGCCCGGATCGCGCACATCGCGCTGGACGGCGTCGCCGTCCCGGCCGACCACCTGATCGCCCCGCCGGGATTCGGACTGTCCCACGTCGTCGGAACGGCCCTGGACCACGGCCGGTACACCGTCGCGTGGGGGTGCGCAGGGATGGCGCGCGGGTGCCTCGCCGACGCCGTCGCGCACGCCTCCACCCGGGTGCAGGGCAGTGCCGTGTTGTCCGAACACGACTCGGTCCGCGCCATCCTCGGGCGCAGCTGGGTCGACGCGGCCGGCGCCCGCGCGCTGTGCGAACGGGCCGCCGAACAACGCGATGCGCGTGAGCCGAGCGGGCTGTTCACGACGATCGCCGCGAAGTACGCCGCCGCCCGCGTCGCCGCATCGGTGAGCGGGCAGGCGGTCCAGGTGCTCGGGGCCGCCGGATGCGCCCCCGGCAGCAGGGTGGGGCGCTTCTTCCGTGACGCGAAGATCATGCAGATCATCGAGGGCTCGACGGAGGTCGCCGAACTCCAGATCGGTGACTATGTGCTCGGGGGAGGTGTGCGATGACGGCAGACCCGCCGGTCACGATCGAGTCCGTCGCGCTGTGGTTCCCCGACGACGAGGTGACCGTGGCGGGATTGCCGGAACTCGACGAACTCCCGATCGCGCAGCGCGAGCACGCGCTGGGACTGGGCATCGACACGGTGCGGATCGGAATCGGTCTCGCCGAGGTGGATCTGGCCCGGGCCGCGGCGGAGGAGGCGCTCCGCACGTCCGGCCTCGACGCCACCCAACTCGACGCGCTGCTGCTCGTGCAGGGCCGGGTTCCGCAGTATCTGCTCGCGTCCGAGGCGACGCGGCTGCAGCACCGCCTCGGCGCGACCCAGGCG
>NZ_JBHUSF010000012.1:0-5249 GCF_042673295.1 Rhodococcus sp. NPDC057014 | reverse complement strand
CTGCCAGAACGTGCTCGTCGTCGCGGCGGCGAAGACACCCACCCGGTCGCGGTACCGGTCGCCGATGACGCTCCTCGGCGACGGCGCCGCCGCGGTCCTGCTGACGACGTCGGGGACCGGACGGTACGAACTCGTCGACCAGATGATCCGCAGCGACGGAAAATACGCCGACCTGTTCCACATCGACTACCGCGACGTCCGCGAAGCCGACTGGATCGAGGAATGCGCCGACGAACCCACGTACTCGTTTCGCCTGGCGGTCGAGAGCCGGAAGCGGTTCACGGAGATCAACGCGGAGCTGCTGGCCCGGAACGGGCTGCAGCAGGACGGGATCGGCGTGTTCCTCATGCAGAACCTGTCGCTCGGTGCGTTCGCATTCTGGCAGGAGGCGCTCGACGTCGCGATCGATCCCGTCTGCCGCGACAACCTGGCCCGGTACGGCCATCTCGGCTCCGTCGACGTGGTGGCGAACCTCGAGCGCGTGGCGTCCGCGCAGGAGCCCGGCGACTACTGCGTGATCATGAACAGCAGCCCGGTCGCGGCGTGGAGCAGTGCGCTGCTCCGGCGCCTGCCGGACCACCCCGGGCGCGGGGCGTGATTGCGATGGCGCCGACGGTCAAGTGCATGGTCTGGGATCTCGACGACACCATCTGGGACGGTGTCGTCCTCGAGCAGGACGCTCCCGTGCCGACGGCGGACGCCCTTCGCGCCCTGGACGTGCTCGATCGGCGCGGAATCCTGCACGCCGTGGCGAGCCGCGGCGAATTCGAACCCGCCGCCGCGCACCTGCGGATGCACGGCATCGAGGAACTGTTCTGCGCCATCGACGTCGGGTGGGGACCGAAGTCGGAGGCCGTGCGCCGCATCGCGGAGACCCTGAACCTGGGCCTCGACACCATCGCGTTCGTCGACAACGATCCCGTCGAGCGTGCCGAGGTGTCCGAGGCGCTGCCGCCGGTGCGGTGCTATCCCGCCGAGCAGATCGCGTCGTTCCCCGACCTTCCCGAGTTGACTCCGCCCGCCGTCACCGCGGAGGCGAGGCAGCGGAGGGCGCTGTATCGCGCGGAACGGATCCGGCAGGTGAGCGAACAGGAGTTCCGCGGGTCGAACGCCGAGTTCCTGGCCTCGCTCGACTTGGTCATGACGGTCCGCAGGGCGAACGAGGACGACCTCGAGCGCGCGCACGAACTCACCGTGCGGTCTCATCAACTCAACACGACGGGACGCACTTTCGGGATCGACGAACTGCGCGGGCTCTGCGCCTCCGACGATCACGAGGTGCTCGTCGCGTCACTCGGCGACCGGTTCGGCGGGTACGGCACGATCGGTCTCGCGGTGTCGGAGATCCGCGGCGACGATTCCGTCCTGCAACTGCTGCTGATGTCGTGCCGGGTGATGTCGCGGGGCGTCGGGACGGCGCTGATCCGGCACGTCGTGGAGCGGGCCCGCGCCCACGGCAGGCGGGCGCTCGCCGAGTTCGTGCCGACCGACGTCAACCGGGTCATGCTGGTGACGCTGCGATTCGCGGGCTTCGACGTCGTCGACCCGAATCCCGATCGGATGCTGTTGCGGTGCAACGACATCCGGAGTGCGGCGGCACCGAACGCCGATCACGTCACGGTCCTCTCCGAGGACGTGACGCCATGACGGACGTGGTCTCGAGCGGCGGAGTGACGTCCGGGATCCTCCGCCAGTGCAGGCGCGTTCCCGGCCGGATCGCGATCGTGGTGGGCGACCGTGCGCTGACGTACCGCGAACTCGACTCGGCGAGCGAGGCATTGGCGCGCAGGCTCGCCGCCCTCGGCGTGCGACCGGGCCAGGTGGTGCTGATCCACCAGCGGCAGAGCGCCGAAACGGTCGTCGGGATGATCGCGGCGCTGAGGCTGGGCGCGGCGTGGTGCGTGATCGAGCCCGGACATCCGGCAGGGCAGCTCCGCGCACTCCTCGGCGACATCGACTGCGGGGCCATCGTCTTCGGGTCCGCCGATCCGAAGACGTCACCGGAGACGGTCCGGGCACTGGCCGGCAGTGCGGGCGGACGGGTTCCGGCACTGCACGACCGGGATGCGAGCCCGGCGCCCGGAGACGAACCGGCGGTCGAACTTCCTGCGGACGTGCCCGCGGCCACCTCCGCCTACGTGATCACGACGTCCGGTTCCACCGGCATCCCCAAGGCTGTCGTCGCGAGCCGCGCCAACCTCGCGAGCATGGTCGACGGCCGCGACTACGACTACGACGAGGACGACCTGGTCACGTTCTCCGCGTTCCGCCTCACGTGGGACGGCTCCCTGCTGAAGACTCTCTGGGCGCTGTGCACGGGCGGCACCAGCGTGCTCCCGGCCGCGCACGAACTGATGGACGCCGAGGCGGTCGCCGCGCTCGCCCGGACGTGGCGGGCCACCCACCTGGTGGCGACCCCGTCGTTCTACCGGCTGCTGCTGCCGCACCTCGCCCCGCTGCGCGAGCGCCTGCGGTTGGTGACGCTTGCGGGAGAAGCCCTTCCGGGTGTGCTCGTCGCCCAGCACCGGGCGGTGCTGCCGGGGGTTCCGCTGAGCAACGAGTACGGGCCGACCGAGACCACCGTCAGCTGTCTCGCCCATGCGGTGCGCGACGTCCCCGCCTCGATCGCGCCGATCGGCAGACCTTTGGGCGCGAGCAGGGCGTACGTCCTCGACGCGAAACTGGTCGAGGTGCCGTACGGGGCCGTCGGGGACCTGTACGTCGGCGGTCCCCAGATCTCCGAGGGCTACGCGTCCCGCCCGGCGGCCACCGCGGCCCGGTTCGTCGCCGACCCCTTCGCGGAGCGGCCGGGCGCCCGGATGTATCACACCGGCGACCTCGCGCGCGTCGACCCGCACGGCGACATCGAATTCTGCGGCCGGTTCGACGGGCAGGTGAAGGTGCGCGGCGCCCGCGTCGAGAGGCACGCCGTGGAGGCAGTGCTGGAGAGCCACCCCGCGATCCACCAGGCAGTGGTCGTCGCGACCGCCGACGAACACGGGGAGACCGCCTTGACCGCGTTCTGGGTGCCCGCGGCCACGGCGACCGTGCTGCCCACACCCCGCGACCTGATCGCGCACTGCGCGGAACGACTCGTCGCGCAGGCCGTGCCCGACCGTTTCCTCGCGCTCGGCGCGCTCCCGCTCGCCCCGAGCAGCAAGGTGGACGAGGCGGCGTTGCGCCGGCTGCTCCCCGGCGGAGGTGGTGGCGTTGCCTGAACACCGTCCCGACACCCCGGGCCACGGCGAGACACCGTTCCCGCTGTCCTCCGCGCAATACGAGGCGTGGCTGGCGCAGCAACTCGCCCCCGACGTGCCGCTGTGCATCGCCCAGTACGTCGAGGTGCACGGCGACCTGGACGTCGACGTCCTGCGCGCGGCGACCGTCGCGACCGCGGACGAATTCGGATCGCCGTTCCTCCGGTTGATCGACAGGGACGGTCAGCCGTTCCAGATGGTCGACCCCGCCGCGGACCGCTCGATCGGGTTCGTCGACTTCCGCGACCACACCGAACCGGTGGACGCCGCACGCCGGTGGATGCGCGCCGACTGCGAGACCCCGCTCGATCCGACTCGCGACCGGCTCGTCGAATCGTCGATCCTCCGGGTCGGTGACGAACACTACCTGTGGTACAGCAAGATTCACCACGTCGCCCTGGACGGCTACGGTGCGATGACGATGCTCAACCGCATCGCGGCCCGGTATTCCGCGGCGGTGCTCGGCCGGGAACCGGCACCCGGCGAGGCCGCGCACCCCCGGCATCTGTACGACGCCGACCAGCAGTACCGGTCGTCGAACCGGTTCGCCGCGGATCGGCAGTACTGGGCCGATCGGATCGGCGGCCTCGGACCGGGATCGACCCTGGCGCGGCGGACGGGACCCGCGGTCGCCACGAGCACCGACGCCGCCGGGCCCCTCCCGGACGCCGCGGAGCGAGCGCTCGGCGAAGCAGGTACCCGCGGAACCGCCGCGATCATCGCCGCGTTCGCCTGCTACCTGTCGAGGATGACGGGACGCGCGGATGTCCTCGTGAAGATCCCGGTGTCCGCGCGCACCACCGCGATCCTGCGCAGGTCCGGTGGCATGGTCGCGGGTGTCGTGCCGCTTCCCGTGCGGATCCGCCCCGCGGACACCGTGGGGCAACTGGTCGAGCGGGTCCAACTGGACCTGATGGGTGCACTGCGACACCAGCGTTTCGGGCTCGGCGACATCCGCCGCGACGCGGGCGCCGCGGCGGCCCGGTCGCTGTCGGGACCGATGGTCAACGTGATGCTCTTCCATCAGGAACTCGCCCTCGGACCGCTCGTCGGCGAGTACCGCATCGTCACGTCCGGACCGGTCGAGGATCTGCTCGTCAACGTGTACCAGAGCGGGGCGCCGGTCCGGACGTTCGTCCACTTCCTGGCGAACCCCCACCGCTACGACGCCGGCGAGGTCGTTGCCCACCACCGGCGGTTCGTGGAACTGCTCGGCGACTTCCTCGCGGCCGGCGCGGACGCCGCGGTGGGCACCGTCCACGAGGAGACCGCCCGGCTCGACTTCTGGACGCGCACCCTGGCGGGTGCGCCCCCGCTGCTGGATCTGCCCACCGACCGTCCGCGCCCCGCACGGCCGTCCGGGCGCAGCGCCGCCGTCGACGTCGCACTGGACCCGGAACTGCGGCGCGGGCTGGCAGCGCTCGCCGAGGCGCATCGCACGGACGCCGCCACCGTCACGCACGCGGTGCTGGCGCTGGTGCTGGCACGATCGGCCCGCACCGGTGACGTCGTCCTCGGCACGCGGACGGGCACCGACGTGGTGGTGTCGCGGACCCGGGTGCGCGGCGCCGACCGGTTCGGCGACTTCGTCGACACGGTCCGGGACGCCGCCGCGCAGGCGGGCGCCCACCACGGCGTACCGGTGGAGGACGTCGCCCTGGCCCTCGACGTGCCGCGGTCCGCGTCCCACGCACCGCTCTTCCAGGTGCTGCTCGAATTCTCCGAGTCCGGTGGAGACCTCGGCGACCTCGATCTGCGGGTGACGGTGTCGGACACGACGGCCCGCTTCACCTACGCGACGGACCTGTTCGACGCCGCCACCGTGAACGGGTTCGCCCGGCGGTTCGTGCGGACCGCCGGCGCGGGTGTCGCGGATCCGTCCGTCGTGATCGGGGACATCGATCCGGCAGACCCGGACGAACACACCCTGCTGCGGGAATGGTCGACCCGGCGGGCGGATACCGCCGGCGAGACGACGCTCGGCGCGCTGTT
>NZ_JBHUSF010000011.1:0-72426 GCF_042673295.1 Rhodococcus sp. NPDC057014 | reverse complement strand
CCCACAACGCATCCGGAACCAGCCTCAGTGACAACTCATCTACCACGCGTCACATTATGTCCCACACGTCACTTCATCCACATGAGACACGCTCTGAGTCGAAGGTGAACTCCATGTCGGTGCTTGGTCCTTGTCGTCACGGTCGGGGTGGGTAGGTGGTCAGGGAAGGGCCGCGAATCCGCGCTCGGCGAGCGGGGCGACCATCGAGCCGATGTCGTCGAACCCGTCCCCCACCGTCTCACCGTTGACGAAGCGAAGATGGATGCCCTCCAAGATGACGGCCATCTTGTAGAAGGCGAAGCTCGAGTACCAGCCCAACTCGCTGACATCGAATCCGGTCGTTTGTGCGTAGCGCTCGACGAGGTCGTCGAACGGGGGGTATCCCGGTGCGTCGACGGGGTGCCGGCAATGGGGTTGGTGATGCCCTCCCATCCCGACCAGAACAGGTGCACCAAGCCGAGATCGGTGAGGGGGTCACCGAGAGTGGACATCTCCCAGTCGAGCACCGCGGCGATCGTCGGCTGCTCGCCGAGCCTCGCGATCATGTTGTCGAAGCGGAAGTCACCGTGGACGATCGAGGCTTCGGAATGCTGCGGCAGCCGCACGCCGAGCCGCCTGCCCAGCTCGTCGAGCACCGGCAGTTCACGGGACTTCGACGCGGCAAGTTGCTTGGTCCAACGCCGCACCTGCCGCTCGAGGAATCCCGCCGGCCGACCGAACGTAGTCAACCGGAGCGAGTCGTAATCGCGAGTGTGCAACGCCGAGAGGCAGTCGATGTACTGGTAGGACAGTGCCGCGCGTTGGGCCGGCTCGACCCCGCTGAAGTCGCTGTCCGTTCGCAGGACCTCGCCCTCGATCTTGTCCATGATGTAGAAGCTTCCTCCCGCATCCGGTGCGGCATCGTCGGCGTACACGATGCGCGGAACCGGGACAGGACTGTTCGCCAGTGCTCGCTGCACGGCGACCTCACGCTGCATATCGTGCGCGGTTTCGAGGCGGTGCCCGATCGGCGGCCTGCGTAGGATCCACCTCCGGTTCGAGCCGGCGAGCTCGAACGTCAAGTTCGACCGCCCACCCGCGAGGAGGCGTACAGCGAGTTCGTCGGAGGGATCCAGTTCGAAGAGTTCCTCGAGCTTGCTCCGCACATGGGCGAGATTGAAGGGCGCGGATCGCGCGATCTCGTCGACCTGGTTCATTGGTTCCTCAATATCGTTAGCTTGTGGATTTTTCAAGAGGTGGGAATGATTCCCGTGCCGACGGGAAGTTCGTTCCGAACGAGGATCTTCACGTGGTCGATCGTGCCCGCGGCCGGTCTCAGCGCCGCGAATACGTCGTGGACCGCGTCGAGGCCGGCGTAACCGGTCACCATGAGGGACGGGTCGAACCGCCCGGTGACGACATGGTCGAACGTGCGCTTGTTGATCCTGCTATTGCGGCATGGGAAGAACGGGGTTCCGACACTGAGGGCAAGGGCATTCATCCGGAAATAGCGGATCCGACAGTCGATGGGTCGCGAATGAGCGACTGCTGCCACGCGCAGCGCTGCCGGAAGGTCCCGCACGGTTCACATCGGGAGGTTCGTCGGACCTCAGCCAAGAACTTGACGAGTCGTCTTGCATAGCCCCGACCGTTGCTACCCATCTTGCATTAACCCGCGCGGCAACGACATTCGCAAAGATTCGTTGGATCATCTCCGATATGCCGTGTGGCGTGAACAAACTAGCGGCCGCGATAACGGCATGAAGGAATGAGCATTGGCAATTTGAGCCATTCCTAGATCCGGCGGGACGGGTCTCAGTTTCATCGAACATCACAACTGCTGCAGAACTTGACTTTTCGATCCGTAGCTAAGATGCCCATGGCCAGCAGCACCATCTATGTGTGGGTAGGTCGACAACTTAGCGACGCAATGGTCGTACACTTCCCGCTTCGTTGCCAGGTCCAGAGTTGGGATGGAATCGACCCCACATCTTCCCTTCAGTAGCGTCAGCACTCGGCGATAGAAGCTCACGATCGATAGGCCGAACTCGGGGAAAATATGCTCGTCTCCGCCGTCGTAGGGCTTCCATCGGAGGACAAATAGCAACATCTCTCGGTCGTATGAATTCATTCTTCCTCTTTCGGCTACGTCAGGGCCTCCGACACGACTGGGACGAGTTCACCACTGCGCGCATCGTTGCCACCGACCCCTGAATCAGATTCCTCCACGCTGCCTTCGAACTGTGAATGCGTCGCGGGTGGTGCGCACATCGGAGGTTCTGAACACCTCGCGTCCAGAACCGATGCTCATGCCGTGCACAAGATCACGATTCGATGTGCTGCTAGGCAAGCGATGGAATCCGTGGATCGGCGATCCCGAGACGTTTTCCGCGCAGTGCCGCCTCCGTGCGGTTGCGTGCTCCGAGAGTTCGCAGGAGGCCACGTGTGTGGGCCTTGATCGTGTGTGGCGACAATGACAGCTGTTGGGCTATCTCACGGTTCGTCGCCCCGGTCATCATGAGTCGGAGTACTTCCAGCTGGCGCGTGGACAACGCCGGTCCGATGCTGGGCGTTCCGGGGCCCCGCGGAGCCAGACGACCTGTAGTTGCTCGGTTGACCGTGTCGAGGAGGGTTCTTGCGTCCCAGTCGCATCCAATCCATCCGGCGATCATCTTGTCCGAGGCGGGACTGTGTCGCGACGTGCGCACGGTTTCCATGGCGAGGATTCTGCATGGCTGCCAGGCCTGTGCGATCTGTGGGGCAATCTCGTTGACGGAGACATCGCCCACCCAGTCCTTGACGATGGCGACGTGCGGCTTCCACCGCCGCGCCGCCTCGACGGCGTTCTCGATCGACGCTGCGCCGAAACAGCGCTCCACCCAATCTTGGCTGCACAGGAGTGCGCGAAAACCGATGCGGACGACCTCGTGGTCGTCAACGATGAGGATTCGTCGGCCGGTCATCGGGCACCTCGCATTGCGGCGGCTTTCGTACACTCGGGCCGCATTCCTAGCAGGCGATCCGCGGTCTCCAGGCTGTCCAGGACGTGACCGAGTCGGTCGCGTTTGGTGCGGAGGTAGGGGACGCTCTCGTCAGCGGCCCTGGGCGTGAGCGCGATCCGTTCCCGGACATTGATTCCATGGCGCTTCAACGCGGCGACCTTGTCGGGGTTGTTCGTGAGCAGGCGGATGTTCTGGGCACCGAGCCACGTCAGGGCCTGGGCGGCTAGCCCGTAGTCGCGTGCGTCCGGCGGGAAGCCGAGGGCAACGTTGGCATCGACGGTGTCGAGCCCGTCATCCTGCAGCGCGTAGGCGCGAATCTTTTCGAGGAGCCCGATGCCCCGTCCCTCGTGGCCGATGGCATACAGCACGATGCCGCGCCCGTCCGTCGCGATTCGTTCCATTGCCGCGTGGAGTTGGCGGCCGCAGTCGCAACGCGAGGAAGCGAAGACATCGCCGGTCACACATTCGGAATGCAGGCGGACCTGAATGGCATCGCAACCCGCCACTTCGCCCATCACCAGTGCCAGATAGCTGGTGCGGTCTTCCCAAATCGGCTTGAACCCGTACGCCCGGAATTCCCCGTACAGGGTGGGCATTCGCGTTTCCGCAACACACTCGATGAGCGGCTCGGTCGCCTGGCGGTACTTCACGATGTCGTCGACCGTCACCAGGTCGAGCCCATGCTTGCGACTGAAATCCTCGAGTTCGCCGCGCCGCGCCATCGATCCGTCCTGCGACATGATTTCGCACAGCACCCCGTATGGCTGAAAGCCGGCGAGCCGAGCCAGGTCCGCGGCTGCCTCGGTGTGGCCGCTGCGCTGCAACACTCCATGCGGTTTGGCGCGGAGTGGGAACATGTGCCCCGGGCGTACGAGATCGGCAGGTCGGGTGTTCGGGTCGCAGAGCGCCTGGATTGTCGCTGCACGATCGGCCGCGCTGATCCCGGTACGACCCTCGCCCGCGACGTCGACCGACACCGCGAACCCGGTCTCGAATGAGCTCGTGTTGTTCGACACCATTGGGGGGAGGTCTAGCTCGTCCAGGCGTTCCGCTGGCAGTGAGACACAGGTCAGTCCGCGGGCGTGCTGGGCCATGAAGTTCACAGCTTCTGGTGTCACTGCCTGGGCCGCCATCACGAGGTCGCCTTCGTTCTCACGGTCTTCGTCATCGACGACCACGATCATGCGGCCGGCCCGGATGCTGGCCACCGCGTTTTCGACCGCGGTCACAGCGTCTGTGGGGTGGGATTCAAGGAGGTCGCCCATTTTGCACTACCTATGCGTGAGCCGAAGGATTCTTCGGGTGGGGTGATTTCGCTCACCAATCTATACGTACGTTTAGATTCGCGCAATGGCGCGTTCGGATCCGCGCAATCCACGCGACCGGTCGGTCCGAACACTGCAAAACGCAGCACACTCAACGAAGGTGCTGCTGTTCGTACAGGCGCTCCCGGCCATCGTCAGCGCAGGAATTTCAGGACAGCCGATGAAAGAGATCCCACATGAGCGTGCAGCCGGGAGGCACGGCTTCCGCGGCGATGTCGCGGGCGGCGATCCATTGCTGTGCGGCCGCGCCGTTGATACGCGCCTTTCGACACCGAACACCCCTCGATCCGCAGTCGACTAACGCCACACAGAGCCGAGGGAACTACACCTTCGCGGCGCTGTCGCTACCCGTGGACCCGCGATCTCAACTATGGGTTTGCCGAAAGGGTCGCCGCAGAGCCACCCTCATGCGTACGGGTTGAGCCAAACAATCGCGGCACGGCCGCGGCCACACGTTCGGGATCGAGCAACTGCGAAGGATCGAGCAGCGCCTGCACCAGGAGGCCATCGAATATGGCCATCACAATGCCGGCGGCATCGTTGCCGGTGTCGTCGGCGCCGAGCCCGAACTCGGCCGCCAGCGCGGAACGCAGCACGGAGTAGGACTCGGCGAGGGGTTGCCTCACGCGTTCGTCGTGTGGTGCACGCGCGACAGCGGCATAGAACGTGCGCAGCAGCCCGGTGTAGCGGGGCATGCTGCTCAGTACGACGCCGATCGCGCGTTCGAGCCGCACTGCAATATCCGAGTCGGGCAGGTCGGCAATGCCCGAGACGACTTCCGTCTCCCAGCGCCGGAATGACTCGGCCATCGCCTCGGCCAGCAGGCCGTCCTTGGAGCCGAAGTGGTAGCTGATCGACGCCAGGTTGGCGCCCGACTCAGCGGCGATCACGCGTGCGGTGATCGCCTCGGGTGGGAGCGTCTCGAGGCAACGGATGGCGCCCTCGACGAGAGTGCTGCGGTTACTGTGCTGGGCCATGACCGATCGCTGGGTTGAGTGAATCGAAGCGTACGACAGATACGTTAGTGACCATACTGGCATCGACCGACGCAACCCGGCCACCACCGGCGAATGAACCACAGACGACTCTCTCCGCGCCGGTGCGCCGAGCATCGCCAATGCCCGGTGATTGGCGAGTACGGGGGCACGCTCGTAGTGGTTCCTTGATCGCGGCGGATGCACGCATCGCAGGTGAGCTTCCAATCTCCACGAATGTCGTCATACACAGCCACAGTGTGCCGGGCGTGGTCATCCGAATGGGGTGCACGCGCCGGAGCTACCGCTCCAGGTTCCGCGCCTGCTGGGTCGCGGCGAGATACCCGCTCTCGATGGCCCCGTCGATCCACCCGATCAGCCTTTCTGCGATGTCGGCGCTCGCAAAGGAGAGTCGGCCTTCCGGAGCTCGCATTCCCGACAGATGAGGGAGGAGCCCAACGGGATATGCGGCCCACCCCCCGTTGGCGAACTCGTCCCGTGCCCAGTCGTGCCCTCCGACCTCGAGAACGGTGCATCCGGGCATGAATTGATCGAACGCCTTCTGCACCTGGGTAAGGTCGTGGATATCGAACTCTGTCTCTCGCGGGGCGCCGGCACGATATCCGAGCGGGGTGAAGTAGCTCATCAGCTGCGCATCACCGTGGTCGTACTCCGAGATCACCGTTGTGACACCGCAGCCCGATTCAACGCTGGCGAGGCCACTGAAAGCCGGCGGCGCGTCCTTGACCAAGGCCCAGCCCTTCAATCCGGTGCCGACAGGACGGAGTTCGGCACCTTTCGTCTTGGACTCACTCAAACCCGGCGAGAACTCGATGGAGTCCCAACAGCTCACAGGTACCGCGATCACCGCTCCGCGGGCACGCAGGGCAGTGCCGTCGGCCACCGTCACGACAACCCCGTCGGCGTCCTGGTCCACCTTGGTCACCGCCGCGCCGTAGTGAACCTCGGCCGTGCTCTCGGCGACCATCGCCTCGACCAGATCCATCGTGCGGAGCGGCCGCCGCATCTCGAGCATGAACCAATTGGCCAGGCTGTTGCCCCTGTTCGCCGTCCACCAGAGGAACATCAGGGCGCTGAACTCGTCAGATGGTCGACCGCCTTCGGTGGTCGGCCAGGACTCCAACAGGTCACGAAAGCCGGGTGGCGGCGCCAGGCGGTCCAGGAGTTCACGCCAACTCACGTCCAGATCGTCCAGGTGCTGCGCCTCGATGGGGACCGTCGGATCGATGCGATGGACCATCTCGAGAAGTTCAAAGGCAGTGCGTTCCGTACCGAGAATCTCTTCGGGAAGCAGCGGAACCGGATGCTCTATCCGCTGTCCGCCGATGAGGTACCCGTTGCTCTGAGCATCGCGAGACAGGCCCCATTCCAGCCCGTAGTCCGACATCTCCCGTTCCATGAACGGGCAACCTGGTGGACTCCATGCTCCACCCAGGTCGACTGTGACGCCGGTGTCGCCAAATGTGTCTGTGAATACCTTGCCGCCCAGTCTGTCTCGACCCTCGAGTAACGCGACACGATGACCCTCTCGCGTCAGGTTTCGGGCGGCCGTGAGACCGGCGTAGCCACCGCCTACAACGATTACGTCGAAGTCATATTCACTCATGGTCAATCTTCCCGTCTGCGTCGACATGGTGGTGGTACCGATCCACCCCTCGCCGCCGACGAGGGGTGGATCGCTATTTCACTCAAAATTTGATCGGAGCGGTGAAACGGTCGTCAGCCGACCGAGACCGCCGACGTGTCGAGTGTCTTGAGTCCGGGCATAACCTCGCTCGCGAACAGTCGCATGCTGCGCTCGACTTCCTCCATCGGAACGCCTCCCGATGCGAAGGTCACGAGGAGGCGTCCGCAACCGGTCTTCTCGCGAATCGCCTCGATCTTCTTCCGGCAGTCCTCGGGGGTTCCCCACACGTGCGTTTCGAGGAATTCCGTCACCGCGCTGTCGACGCCCTCATCACCTTCATCGCCCAACTCCTTGGAGGTCGCGTCGTAGTGCTCGTAGCCCTTTACGTTCGAGAAGTTCTGCGGCTTGTTCAGTCCGTAGTGGTCGATCACGCTGCGGTAGTAATTGCCCATGTACTTCTTGGCGGTCTTTTCCGCCCGCTCCGAGTCGTCGTCGCAGGTGACCAGTACGCTCACCAGTGGACCCGGAGCCTCCGCACCGTTGTTGAACTTCGCGAATGCCTCGCGGTACCGCACCAGGTCCTTTGCGGTCTCGTCCCACGACTTGAACGCAATGAGCAGCAGCCCGACCCCCAGCTCCGCCATCAGCTCGAACGAATCCGGAGACATCGCGGCGGCATAGGTGCGGTTGCGGAACGTCCCGGTCGGGGCCGGCTTCAGCAGCCGCTCTGGCTGCTTGAAATGCTTGCCGTCGTACTTCAGAACGCCCGTCTCGAGCGCGTCCAACACGAGTTCGGTCGTCTCGATGAAGCGTTCGCGCGACTCGTCCATCGGGATCCGTAAGCCTTCGAACTCCGTCTTCCCCAGCCCCCGGCCAATTCCCAGAATCAGCCGGCCTCCGCTCAACACGTCCAGGACGCTGATCTGTTCGGCGACGCGCACCGGGTCGTGCCAGGTGAGGATCGATGCCATCGTGCCGACCTGAATGTTGGGGTCGAGGGCTGCGATGTAGGTCAGGAACTGTAGCGGGTCGGGAGTGATGTCGTAGCTGGTGAAGTGGTGCTCGGTGGCCCAGACGCCATCGAAACCGAGCTCGATGGCCAACTCTGAGCTACGAACCGCGTTCGCCCAGACCTGTGCGTCGCTGAGCTCGTCCTCAAAGCTTTGGAAGGAAAGACCGAGACCGACGTGCATTAGATACCTCTCAGTGTGCGGATTGCGCAGGTAGAAAATGTCTCTGCGCTCATTTGTCGTTAGAACGTTGACCGATTCATAGTGGCGAGGGCTTCAAACCAGAGTCAACGGATGGCAGTCGAGAAGTAGCCCATTGGGCGTGTGGCCCGGGTTTCACCCGATCGAAAACTGCATCGGCCGATCAAACTTCGTTACCCCACAAACCACTTAGTGGGCTCCATCGCGAACCAACGATCGATCCGACAGCTCGGCACTGTGCAGGCGTGTCACCGTAGACACAGATCCACTCTGCTTGTCACCCAGCGAATCAGGACAACTACGCAGTTCGGGACCCGAACGCGGAGGGCGGGTGCGGTGAGAGCCGCAGAGTTTCGCCCCGAGTTCAATGGCTCAGCACTGGAACGGCGGTCGGCGTGGCGGCGACTCAGGAACCTGACGATCTCGTGTGTGAGGCCTCCCGCCGTGGCGAGCGTCACCCTCTCCACTAGCCCAAAGGGGCCAGCGCTGGACTGCTTGTATTGACCACACCAGCGCCGAGAAGGAGCATCGTGCGACACCCGCCCACGATCTCCCCGGTTCGCGGATTCCCGCCCGTACGGCGAATTTGCAGGCTTGGTGCTACCGATCCTTGTGGCGGCCATCGAAACATTGGAGGATTAGCGATGGAGACAACTATGTTCAGGGAGACTGAGCCCGCCGGTTGTGACTATGCAGCCGAACAACAGATCCCGGCCAAAGAGGAGTTCTCTGCGCGATCGACCGGTGCGTTTCGGCGACACACGGGCGGCCGCTATCGGTTCAGAGCGATCACGACCTCCGTCATGGTGTTGGTCGCGATGGGAATCACGGCCGGTACGGCCACCGCCGCACCGTCGCCGGCGGATTCGACTGAAAGCACGACCGTGAGCACCGATATCCTTCCCGGGATTCATTACGCGGCGAGCATTGTCGACAAGTCGGTGGTCCTGACGACCGACGCTGGCTCACTCATCACCGTGGGCACCCAATTTCAGGTGCTGGATGGCTCGGGTGCGCTCGTCGCCGGGTTTCCTCTGACCTACCAACGCGATGGCAAAGAGTGGCCAATCGCCGCAAGGATCGAGGGCAATACGGCTACCTTGACCCCCAGTACCGATGCGTCGTCCGCCGTACCCACGCATCAAACGGAGTTGCCGCTCGGGCGCGTCGCCCTTGACGTCCAATCGCCAGAATTCAGTCTCGCTGTCATTAATTTCGGCACGGAGGTTGCCCTCGGGATGGGCCTCGGAACTCTGATCGGCACGGCGATCGGCGCCGGCATCGGGTGCATCGCCGGCGGGGCGCTGGTCGGAACTGCGGTGGGCGTGCCCACCATTGGTACCCTCGCGATTCCCGGCTTCCTCGGCGGCTGCCTCGTGACCGGTGCCGCAGCGGGCGCAATCGGGGCCGTGGTCGGCACAATTGCGGTGGGCGGACCGGTCGCGATTGCGAGCGGCATTCAGTTCTTCAATGCAATCAACGCCCCAGCCGCTCCACCTGCCTGATCCGTAGTTCGTCCGGCCGCCGGCATCACCTCCGCACGCGCGGACGCGGTCCGGAAACAGCGAAGGGTGGATTGGTGCAACTGCAACGGAGGGTGCGTAGGTTGTTCCTCCGGCCCGATCACGACGGCTTCTGTTCGACAACCCAGGCAGCGATCTGTGCGCGGGAGGTGAATCCAAGCTTGGTCAAGACGTGTTCGACGTGCCCCTGGGCTGTGCGTTGCGAGATCACCAGCCGGGTGGCGATCGCCCTGTTGGTCAGGCCCTCGGCGACCAAGTCGGCGACCTCCTGCTCACGCTTGGTCAGTTTCGTCGCCGTATCCGTTGGGGAGGCCGACGACGGGACCCTTTCGCCGAGCGCGTACGCGACGGCCGCGGCAAGCGAGAATTCCTTGCCTTCTCGACAGGCTGTTGCGAAGGCCTTCTGACCCAGCTTGCGGCGGCTCGTCTGCACACACTTGTCGTGGTAGGCGAGCATGTGGGGAAGAAAGGTAGGCGAGCTACCCACGGCGGCACCGAGAGCTTGCGCGGCTCCCAGGAGGGCGGCGGCCCGTTTCGCGTCGCCCTCGCTCCCGGCGATCCAACCCAGTGATTCGAGGCACAGCGCGGAGCCCACCGGATCATCCACAAGCTTTGCCAGCAGCACCAATCCCTGATTCAGTAGCTCCCGGGCGCGTGTGGCGTCACCCTGCCGCCACACCAGGACTGACGTGGCCCACAGCGCATACCCCCGATACACGGATTCACCGCGGAGTGCGGTGATTGTCAGAACCTGCTCGTAGCACGCGAGCGCACGCTCGGTATCTCCGAGCACTTCGTGGGAGAGCCCCATCGTCGTGAGAGCCTCAACCTGCATGGCGGCATGTCCCTGTCCCAGGAGCGTTGCCGTTGACTCTTCGAGAAGTGAGCAGGCGCGCGCCGGTTCCCCGATGTAAAACGCGAGAAGACCGTCGGCCTGGGCAAAGAAGGCGCGGCTCACCGACTCCGTCGTTCCCTCCGTCAGCGCTCGTCCCTCCTCAACTCGTGCTGTCGCGGTCTCGAGGTCGCCCTGCAGTTCCGCCAGTGCGCTCTCCGCGTACAGGGCCTTGACCCGGTCGACCATTGGCGGGCCGGCGTTCCGGGTCCGAAGGCGATCTAGCCAACGTCGCCCCTCGCTGTACAGTCCGCGCGAACTCCAGAACCAGTACAACGATGCAGCCATCCGAAGTCCGGTGTCCGGATTGTCGGACACGCAGAATGCCAGCACCTCACGTAGATTCGGCTGTTCCCGGTCCAGCCGCGCGATCCACGCGAGCTGCCGCGAGCTGATCCATTCGGCTTCGGCGTCGCGAGCCAACTGGTGATACCAATCCCGATGCAGTTGGCGAAGGTGGGGATATTCACCGCTCTTCTGCGCCTTTTCCCGGCCGTAGTCACGAAGCGTCTCGAGCAGCCGGAACCGCACCACGCCGCTCAGTTCCTCACGAATCAGGATGGACTTGTCCACCAGCGAGGTCAGCGTGTCGAGCACTTCCGCCGGCGTCAGTCCTTCACTGCAGACCTGTTCTGCCGCATCGAGTTCGACAGTTCCGGCAAAGACCGAGAGTCGGGACCACAGCAGTTGTTCCTGCGGCGTGCACAACTCGTGGCTCCAGTCGATGCACAACCGTAGCGTCTGCTGCCGCGTGGGCGCACTTCTGCTGCCATGAGTGAGCAGTGCATAACTGCTGTTCAGCTGCCGCAGAATCTGATCGGGCGACATCGCTCGCAGCCGTGCCGCCGCCAGTTCGATCGGCAGTGGTAGCCCGTCCAGTCGGTGACAGATCCGCGTCACCGCAACTCGGTTCTCGTCGGTGAGCCCGAAGGTTGAGACGGCAGCGGCGCCGCGTTCAGCGAACAATGCCACCGCATCGTATCGGGGAAGGCCTTGCAGGGACGGCTCGCGGTCGGGATCGGGAACCGTCAGGGGAGGAACCCGCAGTACCGCTTCCCCGCCGATACCGAGGGCCTCACGGCTGGTGGCGAGGATGCGTAGCTGGGGACAGGAGCGCAACAGCATCTCGGACAGCTCTGTCACTGCATCAACCACTTGCTCACAATTGTCGAGAACCAACAGCACCTCGCGTGTCCCCAGGAATTCGAGCAGGATCTCTTCGGGCGGCCTCGCTGATTTCCGCAAGCCGAACGCGGCCGCCACCACACTCACCAGCAACGACTCGTCGGACAACTCCCCCAACTCGACGAGCCATACGCCGTCGGCGAAAGCACGGCGCGCACCGGTCGCGACCCGCACGGCGAGCCGCGTCTTCCCGACTCCCCCAATCCCGGTCAGTGTTACCAGACGGGATCCTTCCAGCAGATTCTTCGCCTCGGCCAACTCGTGGCGGCGACCGATGAAGCTGGTCAGCTCGAGAGGTAGATTCCCCTTCAAGCCGACAGCCCCAACCGCCAAGTGCCGGCGCCGCGGTGTCGGTTTCGGTATTGGTGTCGGATCATGATGTTCCGCAACAAGTTCGGTATGCAACGCCATTTCGTCGACGGGAAGAGATCGGCGGAGTTGGGCATCCCGGAGATCGGCGCCGAGTGCCGCAGCCGTGGGCTGCCGATCATGCGGATTCCCGGACATCGCGCGCTCGATGACCACGGACACATCGTCGGCGATGCCCTGCTCACGCAAATCGGGAAGAGGTTCAGACGCGATACGGACGAACTGGGCGACGAGTTGCTCACCACTGCGGCGTTCAAATGCGGCATGAGCGGTGATCGCGCAGAACAGGGTCGCACCGAGACTGTAGACGTCCGAGGCCGCGCTCGGGGACGCACCGGCGAGAACCTCCGGGGCGGTGAACGCCGGAGAACCCGTCACCACACCGGTTGCCGTCTCGAACCCCCCTGTGATATGCGCGATACCGAAATCGGTGAGTGCCGGTTCCCCGTATTCGGTGAGCAGGATGTTCGCAGGCTTGACGTCCCGATGGAGAATGCCGAGCCGATGTGCGGTCTCCAGCGCGCCCGCCAGCTTCACCCCGAGTCGCAGCGCGTCGTCCAGCGGTAGCGGACCGTGCCGGCGGATCCGCGCATCTAGGGAGCCCCGCGGGTGGTACTGCATGACGAGGAACGGACGCCCGCTCTCGGTGATACCGACCTGCAGAACGCCCACGATGTTGGGGTGCCCGGTAAGCCGACCCATCGCCCGCTGTTCCCGGAAGAAACGTTCCCTGTTCTCATCGTCCAGGTCGGCGGTGAGGACCTTGACCGCGACCGTTCTGTCCAGGGCCGATTGGCGGCACCGATAGACAACTCCGAAGCCACCGCGTCCAATCTCGTCGGCGTCGTTGAACCCGGCGATTTCCAGTTCCGCAGTAACCGGAGGACTCATCTCATGGCGCTGCGTCTCGAACGGGTCAACATCGGCCATCATCTACCAGCGATTCATCGGACGAATCATCTCTCGTGTCGATGTCACCGTTTCGCGACGTCGAACACTCCCACCCAGAGTATCGCTCCCGGCCACGGCCCAGGGATTCGTTCCGGTCCTGGCCGAGCTCGGTAAGTGGAATGGGCAGATGAACCTCAGAGACCGGGTACCCGTCGAGAACTATCGATCGGATGTCGGCCACGGGTGACACACCGACCACCGAACCACGCTCACCGATTTGCCCGTCGCGTGTCTTCCCCGTGGCGGACCGAGCCGAACCACGATTCCTGTTCGGCAGCAGGTGGTCGAAGCGCGCCTTTTCGCGGTCTGGCGGCACCCCGTCTCGGGTGGCTCCGGGGCGACCCTGCATTCTCGGCACCTCCCATTGCCGGGCTCGCTCGATGTAGCCCGCAGATGGTTGGGGGTCCACTATCCGTCCGCATCGGTTACCCCGGAGGTGCCGGTGGTCGGGGACAGCGACAGGCCGACGAACGTGGAGGGTGGTCGTGCGCTCACGTCCACTTCTGTCCGGCCGGACCGGACGGCGCGGTGAACGTGTAGCCACCCCGGTAGAACAACAGCGGCAGGTTTTCCGGGTCGGCACCGAGAGCGTTCACCCGGCCGGTGACGATCGTGTGGTCACCGCCGTCGTACTCGGCCCACAGTTCGCAGTCGATCCACGCACTGACCCCGGGCAGAACCGGAGCCCCCGACGGGGCCTGGTCCCAGTCCACACCGGCGAACTTGTCCACTCCGGAACGGGCGAACCCGGCGCTGTGATGCTCGTGGTCCTCCGCCAGCACGTTCACGCAGAACGTGCCGATCTCGCGGATCCGCGGCCACGTCGAGGAGCTGCGTGCAGGCGAGAAACTGATCAACGGTGGATCCAGCGATAGCGAAGCGAACGATTGGCAGGTGAATCCGACCGGCCCGTCCGGCCCTACCGAGGTGATCACGACGATCCCGGACACGAACTGACCCAGCACCTCGCGCAGGAGTTGCGGGGTGACCTGATCGGGGTGCAAGGCGGTCTGTGGTGACGGCGTCGTCATTTCGTGTCCTCCTCGGGCAGCCGGTTCGACGCTTTCGGACCAGCGGGCTCGATGTTGTAGTTCAAGTGAAAGATGTTCTCGGGGTCGTACGCCGCCTTGAGTTCGGCGAGTCTCTGGTATGTCTCGGGTCCGTAGTTTTCGACGACGATGTCGGAGGTGACGTCGGAGATGCTGTGGATGTTGCCGGACACGGATGAGATGACACCGCCAGCACGTAACGCGGCGTTCATATCGTCGGTAACAGCGGTGAATCGAGCTGTGTGTTCGGTCCCCCGCCAGCCGGCTTCGATCATGACTGCTGGGCCGTCGCGGTGCTTCGCGGGCGTGCCGAGCGTGTTGTTCAGGTGCTTGCCCTCGACGACCAGGGATATCGACGCCGGGAGCTCCGGATCAGTCAGAAGCCGGTCGATGTTGGCTGCGACGACCGCGCCGAAGGTCTCGGATGAACCCGTGAGCTCGTAGTCGGTCCACCGGCGGCACAACCCGTCCACGAAGCCGGCGGCCTCATCGATGTCCACATTCAGTGCGTTCACTGCGTCGAGATAGGGGGCGCGGGCGATGGTGTCGTCGGTTGCGGTCGCCATGGCCCGGATCGTGGTGATCTCTGCTTCTGCCTCGTCGGCTGCGCCGATATGGCACAGTGCCACGGCCACGTATGCTGCGCCTGTCTCGTCGGTGCCGATGATCATGACCGGGTAGAGGTCATCCGACGTCGCCTGCAAGGTGCTCAGGAGTGAAGCCAGAAATCCCGGCAGCTGCTCGGGTGTCGGCGTCCATGTAATCATCCCGGCGAGCACGCTGTCCGGGAGGTCGTACAGGGCTATCTCGATCTCGGTCACCACACCGAAGTTCGGCCCGGCGCCCCGCATGCCCCAGAGCAGCTCTGGCCGCTCGTCAGGTGAACAGCGGATCAGCTCGCCGTCCGCGGTGACGAGGGTCGCTCCGACGATGCTGTCGCATACCATCCCGTACCTGTGGGAGAAGAACCCCTCACCCCCATTGAGGGCGATCCCGCAGAAGCCGATGGCCGGCAGCATCCCCGTGACCGGCACGAGTCCGAATTCCGCGGCCTCGCGGACCACATCGCCGGCCAAGGCCCCACCCGCGACCCGGGCACGCCGGGCGACGGGATCGACCTGCACACTGTTCATCAACCTGAGGTCGAGGACGATTCCGCCATCGTTGATCGCGTAATCGTTGGGGTTGTGACCCCCACAACGGACCGAGATCTCGAGATTGTTCTGGCGTGCATACCGGATGGCCCTGCGTACATCGGCTGCGCCCAGACAGCGGGCGATCAGCGCGGGACGTTGCCCATGGCGTCCATCCCAGATCGCGGCGGTCTCATCGAAGCCCGGATCGCCCGCCGATAGAACCTCACCCCGAATCTGCAAGTCCGGGGTCGTTGTAGGTGTCATGTATTCCGCTGCCTCCGTCCACGAACCGCGCACTCAAAGGCCGCCCGGACGCCGACGCCGCCATCCGGGCCGACCACAACAATGCCGAAATCGACCTCGGCCGCACGCCGAGTCACCGGAGGATCCCCTGCACGTCACGGGCAGCGCGCAGACCGGACTCGATGGCGCCGTCAATGAAGGCGGTCCAGAACGACGCGATCTCACCGCTGGCGAACACAACCCGTCCCTCGGGCTTGGTCAGTGTCTCGTGCGGCGCGCGGGCTGTCAGCTGTCCCGGCGGCAACATTGCCCAGCCACCACGGGTGAATTCGTCGCCGGCGCCCCAGCTACCGCTGTGCACTTCGCCTACTACGACGCCCGGCAGCAGATCGCGGATTGCGGCACTGATCTCCTCTGCGTCGTCAGGATCGTGCATCGCCGGGCTGCAATAGAACAATGCGACCTGCTCGTCGTCCGCGATGTGGTGACTCGTCCACATCAGTGCGATCTTGTCGCCGGGCCGGGACGTGATCGAAAAGCGCCGAGACTCACCCTTGAGAACGACGACGCCCTTCGAGCCTCGCGGTGACTGCATCCCTGCCCGCACCCCGTCGAGTCGGTCCGAGGAAAGCGGCGGGCTGAACTCGAGGTACGGCCACACACCGCTGGGCGTCGCGACAACCACGGCCTTCCCTGTCACCGTCTCACCGTTTGTCAAGGTCACCTCAACGCTCTCGGCCTCGGAGATGATCCGCTGCACCGGTGAGGACAGACGGACTTCCGCTCCGCCGTCCCCGAGGATCGCGCCGAGGAGGCTGGTCATGCCGTGCTTGAGTTTGTAGGTCGCCAAGACCGACCACAGTTCGTCATAGCCGTGACCGACTGCAGCCCACCATCGCAGCAGCGACATGAAGCTGCTCTTCTCCGGCGCGTCGGCTGTCAGGGTGGACAGCAGTGCACTCAGGTGCGCTTCGTCATCCGGAGCCAGGTCGAGCTGGTCTAGTCGGTCGCGGACGGTCATCTGGTCCAGCTCGGCCACCGCATCGGCGGCATAGAGCGGGTCATACGGCCGCGGCAGTGCCTGTATCGATGGCTCGAAGAATTTCTCCAGCAGCGGCTTCTCGCGATCGTAATGCTCTTGGGCGCTGTACCATTCGAGGCCATCGCCGCGCGATGCAAGCACCCAGTCGGCTGGCGCAGCATTGGCTTCGACCACGTCGCCGGTGAGCCCGTAGCGCGAAATCTCGGCCCATGTGTGGGCTTGGGACCAGTGGACGAACGTCCCACCCAGATCGATCGGGTCACCGTTGGATAGCTGTGAGTTCCAGACCCGCCCGCCAATGCGGTCCCGACCTTCCAGTACCACCGTTCGCAGACCGCGGGTCGCGCATTCACGCGCCACGGTGGCACCTGCGAATCCCGCGCCGACGACAATTACGTCGTAGTCGAACTCGGTCGCATGCGGGGTCATCGGAGGATCCCCTGCACGTCACGGGCGGCGCGCAGACCGGACTCGATGGCTCCGTCGATGAACGAGTTCCAGGTGGTTGCGATGTCAGCGGTCGCATACACGACACGACCTTCGGGCTTGCTCAGGCGCTCGTGCGGCGCGTATCGGGTCAGTAGCCCCGGTGCCAGAATCGGCCAGCCGCCTTGCGCGAACTCGTCCCGGTCGTCGAAGTTGCTACCGCGAACGTCGACCAGCTCAGCATCCGGAAGCAGTTCCCGGATGGCCGCGCCGACCTCTTGCGGGTCGTTGGCATCCTTCATCGCCGCGCTGTTCATCAGCGTGACGACCTGTTCACCGTTGGGGCGCTGGTGCGTCGTCCACATGAGGGCGATCGGGTGGCCGAGACGCGGTTGGATGAAGAAGCTCCGCGGCTCGCCCTTGATGACAGCGATGGACTTCGACGCGGTAGGCGTTTGCATGCCGGTCCGCGCGGCATCGAGCCGCTCCGGTGACAATGGAGGCGAGAACTGCAGGTGCGGCCACACCCCACTCGGCGTCGCAATGACCACCACCGCTCCGGACACAACCTCGCCACCGGTCAACGTCAGTTCGACGTGGTCGTCAACGGTCGCCACCTTCTCCACCCGCGAGGACAGACGGACTGTCGCGCCACCGTCGGCGAGGATCGCGTCGAGGAGGGGGCCGGTGCCGTGCTTGAGCTTGGAGCCCATCAGCGTTCCCAGCATCGCATCATAGGTCTGGCCCGTCAGACCGGCCCACCGCAGCAAGTTGACATAGCTGATCTTCTCCGGCGTGCTGCTAGCGAAGGTGGACAGCAGCGCGCTCAGGTGCGCATCGTCCTCCGGCGACAGGTTCAGTTCATCGAGCCGATCGCGGACCGTCAGACTGTCCAGCTCCGCCACCGCATCCGCACACGCGAGCGGGTCGTACGGGCGCGGGAACACACTCGATGCCGACTCGAAGAAACGCTCTACCAGCGCCTTCTCGCGCTCATAGTGCTCCTCGGCGCTGCGCCACTCCAGGCCCTCGCCAATCGGCGCCAACACCCACTCGGTCTCCACCTCGGCCGCATCGACCACATCGCCCGTCAGACCGTAGCGTGTGATTTCGGACCAGAAGTGTGGCTGAGTCCAGTGGATAAAGGTCCCACCGATATCCGCGATGTCACCGTTCGACATCTGCACCGTGTGGGTTCGTCCGCCCACCCGATCGCGCCCCTCCAGCACCAACGTTCGCAAACCACGCAGCGCACACTCCCGTGCGACCGTAGCGCCGGCGAACCCCGCGCCGACAATCACCACGTCCGCGTCGTACGTGTCCTCGTGCTGCTCTTCCTTGGAAGGCATGTGTTCTCACTTTCGTTTTCATTCTCGTCTTGCGAACGGGACCTATTGGGCGTCTGCATGTTTCGCCGGTCCCGGAAAGTCATATGGCCAGGCGGCGCGACTCAGTCGACGTCGAACGTCATCGGAGAATCTCCCGTACGTCCCGCGCCGCACGCAGGCCGGACTCGATGGCGCCGTCGATGAACGAGCTCCAGAGTGTGGCGATGTCGGCGGTCGCGAAGACAACGCGTCCCTCGGGTTTGGTCAGGGTTTCGTGCGGTGCGGAGCCTGACAACTGTCCGGGCGCCAGCAGCGGCCAGCCGCCACGTGCGAACTGATCTTCGGGGCCCCAACTGTCGGTGTGTACCTCGGAGACCTCGACGTTCGGCAACAGGTCGCGGAGCGCTGCACTGACTTCGTCGAGGTCGTCGGGGTTCTTCATTGCCTCGCTGCTCATGAAGGTTATGAACTGCTCGTCGTCAGAGTGCTGGTGGGTCGTCCACATGATGGCGATCTTGTGGCCCAGTCGCGGCTGGATGAAGAACCGACGAGCCTCACCTCGGATCACCGCGGCACCCTTCGAACCGCGCGGGGTCTGCATACCAACTTTCGCGGCGTCGAGGCGCTCCGCCGACAGCGACGGCGAGAAGTCCAGGTCTGGCCAGACCCCACTCGGCGTAGCCACCACAGCGACGGCACCGGTAACAACCTCGCCACTGGCCAAGGTGACCTCGACACAGTCCTTCTCGGATGCGATCCTGGCCACCGGGGAGGACAGCCGCAGCTCCGCCCCGCCGTCGGCGAGAATCGCGTCGATCAGCGCGACGGTGCCGTGCTTGAGCTTCGAACCCAACAGTGCAGTGAATAGTGCGTCGTAGGTGTGGCCGGCGGCTGCCCACCACCGCAGCATCCCGACGAAACTACTCGTCTCCGGCGCATCGGTGGACAAGGTACTGAGCAGCGCACTCAAGAGCGCGTCATCATCGGGCGCCAAGTCGAGCTGATCCAGCCGGTCGCGGACCGTCAACTGATCCCACTCGGCCACCGCATCGGCGCAGAACAGCGGGTCATACGGGCGCGGGAACACGGCCAGAGACGGCTCGAAGAAACGCTCCACCAGCGGCTTCTCACGCTCATAGTGCTCCTCCGCGCTGCACCACTCGTCGCCGTCGCCGCGCGGTGCGCGGACCCAGTCATGCGGCTCGTGGACGGCATCAATTACATCGCCGGTCAGTCCGTAACGGCTGAGCTCGGACCAGGTGTGCGGCTGGGACCAGTGGATGTAGGTTCCGCCGATATCGAACGGCTCACCATCGGACAGATGGGTGGTGTGGGTCCGCCCACCCACACGGTCGTTGCCCTCGAGTATCAGCGTTCGCAAACCGCGGTGCGCGCACTCACGCGCGACCGTGGCGCCGGCGAACCCAGCGCCGATAATCACTACGTCGGCGTCGTACGTGTCCTCGTGCTGCTCATCCTTCGACTGCATTTGATCTCACTTTCACCGGTCATCGTTGTCGTAAGCGAATGGATACTGCTGGGCCTCAGGAAGTTTCGTGGGCACGGCGCGTCACCGCGATCGGGCGCAGAGCACGATCGCTAGGTAGTGGCCGGCTTTCAGTAGCGTCACGTCGTGGATGAGCGGGTGCCCGCAGGACGAATGGGAACACCTGTGCGAATGCGAACATTGCTGCTCCGTATCACGTTGACCGGCTACTGGCACCATCGGGCTCATGGCGACAGAGGGCCGAGTGCCTTCGCCGCGTCATCGAGTGGTGTCCGCCACATGTTTCTCGTGAGCTCCGAAACCGTCAAGAGTAGGAGTGCGTCGATTAGCCCTTCGGGCTATAGATTCCGAATCCGCCCGGCATACCTGGCATACGCGCTGGCCCGAGACTGCACTCGGCGTTCTTCGCACACGGTTGCCGCATTAATATTCTTGCCATACAGACTTTTACGTCGGTTCTTGGCTGCGTGTCGGTACGTATCTTCGCTCCTGGGCGGCACGGGCGTAGTGATCGACCCGCCTTACCCTGCCGAAGCGTTTTCGCTTCGCTGAGGATAGCGAGCGGACTCCTGCACCATCCAACGAGGAAATCCCGGCTCCCTGCTGCCTGCTGCGCAGCAGTGGTACTGGCAGTGGCCGAAGCTCGGCTCTGACGTTCTCCTGCGCGACAAGGACGACTGAGTATCGATGGCCACAACTGGCGGATGGCTCCCCCGGCCAGCGAGTTTTGCAAGATCTTCATTTGTGATGCAATGCAGCCGTGGACGGCCTGATCCACCGACAGCAGACGATGGTGCTGGTTCCGGGCGAGCCGTCCGGCCTCCACATCGTCGGGGACCTGTTGATCTTGGGATACGCAGATCAGCAGGAGCTTTCAGAGATCGGCTTCGGCGAGGTCCGCGTGCTCGCCACAAGGATGTCACGCGCGCGGCGAGGAGTTCACCATCGCAGGGCCGCCTCGGGCCCGACCGGATCCACCACGCGATGCGGGCGTTCGTCATGGTCGAACGGACACTGGCAGTGTTGGTCGCGGGGGCCCAGAGCCGTGAGGCGTTCGGGAGCCCTCTCGCGTAGCAGGGCGTGCTTCGCCATCTGATTGCACGGTCACGAATCTTGCACGGTCCCGAATCGGCATCGACCAGGCCCACCTGCGTGTGTGGACACGCCGTGGCTGATCAACACCCACGGCGCCAGCGGTGCGATGGCCCTGATCGCCGGCAGTAACCGCTGTCGTGGCTGACGGTGATCGGCCGGCGCCATCGACGTCGTCGGTGCCGCCGGTGCCAGCGCCGACTTCCCGCTCGCCTATATCTCTATGCGTGGGAGCTATCTATGTGTGGGAGCGGGTACTGCGGGTCGCGCGAAGGGCTTCGGCGACACGGTTCCTACGGCGGCTAGGTCTTCACCCCTCTCATAGAACGGCGAACAGCTGCGGAGTGGCGACGACGATGCCGCGAAGGGTAGGTCCGCGATGTGTGTTGATCCTGTGCCATTTATTTATCGAGACGGCCGGCTCAATAGCCCGAAGGGCTAGTCGACGGACCGGATCGCTTGACGGCGTTGAGCGCCATGAGAAGCATCATGGCCAAACCCCGCTCGAGCCGATAGGGACCGTGGAGACTGTCGACCCCAGTGAGCTGGCGATCATCGGCAACACCTCGAACATCCGACTGATCGAGGAGCTAGCAGGCAGGGTCGTCGTCGGCTTTGCATCGCGCCGCTGACGCCGTTGGCAGGGGAGTCCGTCGCATCCGTACAAACGTGGCGGGAAACCGTGAGAGGAGAGTCAACCGTGTTGGAGGCTCAAAAAGTGTCAGCTATCGACAGCTGCCCACATTTTGCGGGGTACAACCCGCTCGACAGCGACGAGTTGCGTGACCCATACCCAAGTCATGCAATCGCTCGGCGGGAAAATCCCGTCTACTACTTGGAGGATTTCGACATCTGGGAGGTCAGCCGACAAGCCGACGTCCTGGAAGTGCTGAAGGACGACGAGAACTTCTCGGCGAGCGGGGCATTGGAAAGCTATCCCGTGCCGCCGCAATTGCAAGAACGCATGCAGGGGTACCCGTGGGCGGAAACAGTTCTGATTCTGGACGACCCGGAGCACAAGCCGCAGCGCGCCCTGGTGCAGGCCCCCTTCACTCCGAAGAGCCTCAAAGCGCACGAGCCGTTCCTCCGGGACCTCGCCAACCGGCTCCTCGAGCCCTTGGCAGAGAACGGACGAATCGATTTCGTCAAAGAGTATGCGGTGCCGTTCTCTCTCGGGGCTATCGCGAACATCACCGGTGTCCCCGAGGACAAGTCCGAACTGATGTTGCGGGCGGTCGAGTCCGAATTCCTGTTGTCGAGCTTTGCTCCGGCCGACGCCGAGGCCACCCTCGCCGCCTCCACCGACGTGGCCGATCTCTACGAGTATCTCGGTGAACTGGTCGCGGATCGACGCGCCAACCCGCGTGACGACTACACCTCGGTCATGGCTCAGCGCCGTAGGCGGGACGGGACGCCGGAGCCGGACAGGAACATCATCACCGGCCTGTACGACCTCCTCATGGCCGGATTCGAGACCGCGGCACAGATGATGGCGCACGGTCTTCGGGCCCTCATGACCCACCGCGACCAGTGGGAATTGCTGCAGGCCGACCCGACGCTGGTCCTGCCTGCCGTCGAGGAAGCATTGCGCTACCGCACGCTGGTCAAGCGGATCTTCCGAGTCGCCAAGCGCAGCGTTGACATCGCCGGCGTCACCATCCCCGAGGGCGCTCTCGTCTCGCTGGTCCTCGCGTCCGCCGATCGCGACGACGACGTCTACGCCGAGCCCGACCGCTTCGACATCCAGCGGCGACCGATCCATCTCGCCTTCGGCAAAGGCAAACACTTCTGCGTGGGCGCGCCGCTGGCACGCCTCGAGATGAAAGTGACGCTGGAGGTGATGCGGGAGCGGTTCCCGGACCTACAGCTGTGCCCTGAGCAGCAGATCGAGTGGAAGCCCGACATCCGCATCGACACGATCGAGCACCTCCAGCTCGTCTCCCCCATCACGACCAGTAGTTAAGTCTTCGGTGCGCGGCCGACCAAGAACCTATCTGCCTCGAGGTGCGCACTTTGCCGCGCAACCGATCGAGCAGTACCCGAGATGAAGGATTGACACATGAGCAGACGACTCGAAGGCAAGGTTGCCGTGGTAACCGGGTCGGGCCGTGGGATCGGACGGGCCTACGCCCATGCCTTGGCGGCCGAAGGCGCCAAGATCGTCGTCAACGACACCGGGGGCGAAGTCGACGGCACCGGCCATTCGCAATCACCGGCCGATGCGGTGGCGCGGGAAATCACCGAGCTAGGCGGGGAGGCAGTCGCCGACTACAGCAATATCGCAGATTTCCGCGGCGCCGAACAGGTCATGCAGACGGCCACAGCCAACTTCGGGCGTTTGGACATCCTCATTGCCAATTCCGGCAACATCCGCATGGCAATGTTGGACGAGGCCACCGAGGCGGACTGGGGCGATGTACTGGGTACTCACACCAACGGCACGTTCAACTGCATTCGACACGCCTCGCCGCTGATGAAGCAGCAGGGTGGGGGCACGATCGTGACGGTCGGCGACATCACGCAGGGGCTCCACTACCCCCGGCTCGCCGCCTACCGCGCCGCCAAGGCCGCGATTCTCGTCCTGAGCAACTATGCCGCAGCTGAGCTGCAAGAGTTCAACATCAACGTTAACTCGGTCTTTCCTGGTTCGACGTCGACTCGCATGGCCCAGGCATACTTCGAGAGCCTCGGTGACAAGACCGAAAGCTTCCTCGCCGATGCCGCGGAATATGCCCGGGTCGATTCCGATGGCGGCAGCCCCGCTCCGCCTGCCACCGTCCCCCCCATCGGGGTCTATCTGTGCACCGACGAGGGCCGGTCCATCACCGGCCGATCGTTCATCATGGACGGCGTGGAGATCGGCCTGGCGACGACTCGGTCGGACCTGACCTTCCTGGCACCGCCGGCGGACACCTGGACCACCGGTGATCTGATCGCGCATATTCCCGACTGGCTCGCTGACGCCGACTCGCAGCGTACGGCGGCCCGCACCTCGGCGGCCTGTTCGACTTCGTGAATCGCGGCTGCATGACACGGCCCCCGATCTGTCCGACGCCGAGTCGATAGAACTGGCCGCAGTCTTCCAAGGAGGGCTTCGGCCAGAGCGGTGGCGCGCAGAGAACCCGGCACACATCTCGCGAACATTCGGAAAGTTGACGGAACGTGTCCAATTGCAACACCAGATTGGTAAGAAACCATGCGCCGGCAATCCCTGCGAGCGGGACCTTACGGTCATGGCAGGGTGCGGGTTTCAAGAACACCGTCGTTGAACGGCTGCCGAAATGAGCACCGATATCGAGCCCGAGCCGAGCCGACAGCCCGAGGCTGTCGGACCGACCGCCGCCGCGGCGGTCGCGGATGATTTCGCCTACTTGAGCGCCGGCGAGCTCGCCCGGCTCATCCGTGCGCGCGAACTCTCACCCGTGGAGTTGGTCGAACATACGTTGCGGCGAATCGAAGCGGTCAACGGATCACTGCACGCCTTCCTCACCGTGTGTGCCGAGCGGGCGCTGCAGGAGGCGCGGCGCGCTGAGGCAGTCGTGGTGTCCGGTCACCGCGAACTAGGTCCGCTCCACGGCGTCCCCTTCTCCGTGAAAGACCTTATCGACACGAAGGACGTCCGAACCACCTTCGGATCCCGGCTATACGAGGACAACGTGCCGACTGAGGATGCCCTCGCGGTGGCTCGACTGCGAGATGCGGGTGCGATCCTCATCGGCAAGACGAACACGCCGGAGTTCGGGATGCTCAGCGAGACACAAAATCTGCTCGGCGAGGACGGGCGCAACCCGTGGGATCTCACCCGGACCCCGGCAGGATCGAGCGGCGGCGCCGCAGCCGCGGTCGCCGCAGGCCTCGGACCACTCGCCCTCGGCAACGACGGCGTGGGATCCATCACCGCACCGTCGGCCATGTGCGGTGTGGTCGGTCTCAAACCGACCACCGGGCGCGTTCCAATCTCTCCTGCGCCGCCGGGATCCCGTTTGTTCGTGGCAATGGGTCCTATGACCCGATCAGTGGCCGATGCAGAGCTGATGCTGTCCGTGATCAGCGGCCACGATCAGCGCGACCCGATTTCACTACGTGAACCAATTCCCGGATCACTGTGTGAGGAGCAGTCCACGCCACTACGGGTAGCGTGGACCCTCGACCTGGGCCATTTTCCGGTTGACGCCGACATCACCGCCGCATGCAAAGAGGCAGTTGACGCGCTCGCCACACTCGGTTGGCCAGTGACCGAGGACTGTCCGGCCATCGCCAACCCCTTCCCGACCTACCTGCCGCTGTTCATGGCAGATGCCTGGTTAGAGCTCGGCCCTCTCGCGGAACGCTCTCCTGAGCACCTGCACCCAGAGGTACTCGCCGGAATCCTCCCCTCCCGGGAGGTGAGCACCGGCGCATACATCCACGCGTTGAACCAGCTCACTGTCCTGAAGCGAGAAATCGACGACTTCTTCTTGGACTACGACATCCTTGCTCTCCCCGCCACCGCGACGACCGCCTTTCCCATCGGGCAGCCGCCGACGCGGATCGGCGGCCGGCCGGTGGAGCCCGACTGGATGACCTACATGCCATTCGCAGCGGCCTGGAACATGGGAGACAACCCAGTGGCATCGGTCCCCTGCCGTCCCACGGCACGTGGGCTTCCTGTCGGGTTGCTGCTCGTGGCACGGGTCGGCCGCGAGGATCTGGTGCTGCGCGCTGCGCGCGCACTCGAGCAGACGTGTCCATGGGCGGATCGCCGGCCGAATAATCTCTTCACCGAGACCGGAGCGGGTGACGGGGCGCGGTGGGCTTGAGTCCATCTCCGCTTCGTTTCCCTCTCTCGAACAACGTGGCGTTGACCCGCTCTGGATTGCCGCAAGCTGACACTCGCGTCGGTCACGCAACCGCGTGCCAGGATCGACCCGACGACGAGCGACCGTGACCGGTCAGCCAAGGCCTCACCGCACCCGGCATCGCCACGAGGATTGACAGGCCAGTGCGACCAGTTGGTTGCGAGGCTGGGCGATTTCATCGGTGAGCACCAGCCGCGGCGCGCCAATGAGACTCGGCTGGAACCGCGGAGGTCGCCCTGCACGAACATCCGGCCAGACGACGACGATGAAAGCCCGACTGCGGCCCTACTCTGTCGCGGGCGAGCAGAATGGTCTGCCCGCATCGGGTCCGTCGCCCCTGACGTCACCGACTGTTTCGCGCAAGGGCCACTGGAGGTGATGGGTGCGTCCTGAGGGCGGACTCTCGAGGGAGGACGCGCGGAGAAACTTGCGACGCCGCCTGCCACGGTTCCAGTAGAGTCTCGAAGTGTTCTCGCGTGAAGCCGAACTGTCCCAGACTGTCTGAGAGGGCAACCGCGGCTGCAGCATCGCGCACCATGGTCGTGAGGTCACCGCAACGCCGGTCGTCAATATGAAGGCTCACATCGTCCATGTATCGGCTCTCCCCGGCTGCCTCTTGGGCGCGGTACCATGCCTTGATCAGGCCGGCCTCCCAGGCAGCATCACGTGCCGCAAGCCATGCGTTCAGTCGACGTCGATTTCCCGCAATGCTGTCCGCCGTGTCGAGCTGCCCGAAGTGGGCATGAACAACGTCAGCAGCATCGATGGCGTGCAGGACGACCTGACGCCAACTCGGCCCGAAAGTCTGCTCACACTCGTGCTCGGTTACCTCGAAACCGTCGAGAGTGCGCAGTGCGTCGTCGAGCACATCCAGATGAAGGAAATATGCGCCAGGAAGTCCCTGCCGGCGCATCAACTGGAACGCCACGAAGGCGTCGCCGCGGACGGTGGCGCAGTGCAGGAGAACGTCTTGCACCGAGATCCGCGATTCCGGTCCATAGGTACCCCGTTTCGGTACGGGGTACCGGCGAATGAACTGGGCGGCACGTGCGGGAAGTCGACGAAGTTCGCCCGTAATCGAATAGTCCGCCATCACGTGCCTCCCTCTGCCCATGGAATCCCTTCCGCACGCCCAAAGAATCGGAAGTTGGTCGATCGCTTGATCAAAAGGGGTTCGGACCAAGGCTCCGGCCACACGTAGATGACATACTTCTCGACCGGGTCGTCGACCTTCAGCCCGAAGAACAGGTCACGCCCGCGGGCGCAGACACGAGCCCGGTATTCTCCCCCGACTGCGCGGGCAAGGGGCACCGTGTGACGGGACTTCGGCCCGTTGTCCAAGCTGGTGAAGTACAGCACCGAGAGCAGCGACGATGAGCTGACGAACGAGATTTCGGCGACGTCTTCCCAGCCTTGCCGCTCTGCGGGTCCCGGCCAGCCGCGGTGCGCGGCAATCATGAGCGAAACGAGACCACTTTCGATGCCAGTGTTCACAAATACGCGCTCACCGGACGACATTACGAGGCCGCTCGCCAGCGAGCGATCGTCATCAGCCTCAGCGTGGGTATCGATGATCGCAGCATCACCGAGATAGAGCGTGTGCCCTATTGGGCAGAACACGACGCCCGGAAGCGTTGTCGCAGTGTGCTCCATCGATTGGACCCATCAGATTTCGAGGTAGGGGGTCTGGTACCAGCGCCACAGAGTACGAACCACTAGGAAACAGATACGCACCACGAGTACGAGAAACACGCAGGAGTATCTCCTCGGCGAACCTGTTGAGAGGGTGTCCGACGCTGGTCCCGACGAGGCGCTCTCACCCTCGTCATCGGCGGTTTGCGAACGAGGACGGTTTGGCATTGTTCACGATTGACGACCGATACTGCGGTAGACGTCCGGTTTGCGGTTGCGCAAGTAGAAGCCGTACATGATGCCGAGCATCAGGATGGCCAACAGCACAATGGGAATCAGAGAATTGACAACGGACTCCTGGCCGACGAGTGCTGCGGGATTCAGCAGAGCGAGGACCAGCATCGTGCTCAATGCTAAGAACGCGGCGACCGCGAGCACCACGTTGCCTCTCGTCACGTCTGCGCTACCGCGCTTGCGCAGAAAGTAGACGACCACACTCGCGCTGGCGAGGACGTAGCTGCTGAGCAGGGGTACACCGGCCACGAACAGCGCCCAGGTAAATACCTCGTTCGGCGGAAAGCCGCACAGGGCGGCCACTGCCGTGAGGGTAGCGCTGACGGCCCCCAACGTCAGTGCCGCACGGTGTGGGGAATGCCGCCTCGGGTGAGCTTCACCGAGCCGGCGGGGGAGGACGCCGTCCTTGCCCATCGAATACAGGTAGCGGCACACGGAGTTGCCGTAGGACAGCAGGCAAGCGAATACGCTGGTGATCAGCAGCAGACTCGTGATGGTCAGCATTGTCGATCCCAGATAGGTTTGCACCCCGGTGAAGAAGAAGCCCGAAGGATCGGCTTGAGCCTGGTCGACAGCGTCGTTCACGCCGAATGCGGTGATCATGCACCACGCCGAGAATGCGTAGAACACGGCAATGAAGATGACGGAAAGATAGGTGCTACGCCGGATGGTCCGCACGGGGTCCTTGACTTCCTCGCGGTATAGCGTGGTCACCTCGAAGCCGACGAACAACAGAAACGCAAAGAGTGCGGCGATTGGAACGGAGCCGGACGTTACCGAATGCAGGGCAAACGGTTCGAGCGATCGGCCGGTCGGCCCGCCGCGTACGCTGACCGCTAGGTCGAAGACCAGAACGATCCCGACTTCCAACGCCATGACCACCATCATCACCCGAACGGACGCTTCAATACTGCGGTACGTCAGCGTCGTGCCCACGAGCACGAAGCCAAAGGTGTATACCCACCACGGAAATTCAGGGCCACCGAACTGAACATGCACGGTGCTGCTCGCGATATTTCCGCCAAAAACTGCGAACCCGAACACGCCCACCGTGTATCCGAAGGCGGTCAGGAGGCCCGTGCCCAGGCCTATCTCGCGGCCGAGGCCGGCCGCGACGTATGAGTAGAACCCTCCCGGGTTGGGTACGAGTCGGGTCATCTTGATGTATCCGACCGAGAACACCAGGACCATAAGTCCCACAACCAGAAAGGTTACCGGTGCACCCAAGCCATTGCCGCTGGCGATGACGAGGGCGACATAGCCGGCGACGCCGCCCAACGGCGCCGTAAAGGCCAATACCGCAGCAATGAGTCCCGGGACGCCGAGCCTGCCCTGTAGCCCGGCCGCCGCTGGGTCTGGGGCGATGGCGGTACTTGTTTGATCGGCGAGACCGACTCTCGCATCGTCAGGCGAAGATGAGGTGATCATTCATTGCTTCCTTTTCCGGACTGGTCATACGTGTGAGAAGGCGTCGGGTCATCGCGGTGGCCGCCGGGCGCTGGAATGTGTCGGGTCACCGTGCCTCGCCCATCTTGATGGCGATCACGCCGGCGACTACCAGTACCAGTCCGATGACCTGGATCCAGGTGAGTCTGTCGCCGAGGAAGGCCGTGCCGATCAGCGCGATCAATGCGACCCCCACCCCCGCCCAGATGCCGTAGGCCACACCAAGTGGCATTCCGTGCTTGAGGACATACGCGAGCAAGCCGAACGAGGCGAGGTATCCAAGGACAACCACGATGGTGGGCACGATGTTTGTCAGCCCGTTGGACAGGCGCAGTGACACGGTCGCGGCGACCTCGCACAGGATGGCTGCGCCCAGCAGAATCCAGACCATGGGCTCCCCTTTCGACCTCGTCGGTTGTTGCAACGGCGGCGGTGTCCGTCATCCGAAACGGATCGGCCCAGTTTCCTTCCGTCCTACGACGGTTGCCGATATCGAGCCGCAACTGCGCCGCGCCTCGCCTGGCGACTGTTGTTCGGTAGGTTCCGTCCCGAACAACACCCAGGCCAACTCCTACAGCGTCTCTTGACGACCGATCCGGCGATAGACGTCGGGCCTGCTGTTGCGCAAGTACACGGCGTACAGGGCACCGCCGACGAAGACGGCGAGCAACACGATCGGAATCAGGTAGTTGAGCACCGACTCTTGACCAGCGATCCCCGCGGGGTTGAGCAAGGCCAGCAGAAGCATCACCCCGAATGCGACAACGGCGATACCCGACAGCAGTAGTGTCCTCGGCGTCGCCGCTTCGCGCTTGCGCAGGAGGAAGACGAATACGGTTACGCTGACCAGGAAGTAGCTGGCAAGGATAGCCAGGGCGATCGTGAACGCGGACCAGGTGAACATTTCAATCGGCGAGTAACGAAACGCGACCACAATAATCGTGACGCCAGCGTTGAGGAACCCCAGGGTCACAGCGGCCCGGTGCGGTGAATGACGGGTGTCGTGGGCCCTGCCGAGCGCCGACGCGAGGACGCCGTCCTTGCCCATCGAATACAGGTACCGGCACACGGAGTTGCTGACCCCCAGCTGAGAGGCGAACACACTGGTGATCAACAGGAGGCTGGTGAGGGTCATCATGGTGCTGCCCAGATAACTCTGCACCGCGACCGAGAAGATTCCCGTGGGGTCCGCTTGCGCCTCCGCAACGACGTTGTCGACACCGAACGCCGTGATCAGACACCAGGCCGAGTAGGCAAACAGCACCGCGATCACAGCGACCGCGATGTAGGTGCTGCGCCGGATGGTCTTTGCCGGGTCCTTGACCTCCTCGCGGAACAATGTCGTCACTTCGAATCCGGTGAACAGCAGGAGGGCGAACAGCGCCGCCATCGGCACCGAACCGGAGGTGATTGCGTGCATGGTGAAGGGTTCGAGCGGGCGGCCACTCGGTCCGCCGCGAAAGGTGACCACCTGGTCGACGATCAGGACGATTCCCACTTCCAGCGCCAGCAGGAACGACATGACGCGGACGGACGCGTCGAGGCCGCGATAGGTCAAGGCTGAGACGATGGCAATGAACGCCACCGTATATACCCACCAGGGAATGTCGGGGCCGCCGAGCGCATTCACAGTGCCGTTGGCGATCAGTCCGCCGAAGGTGTAGAACCCGACGGTGCCCGCGGTGTATCCCAGGGTGATCAGCATGCCCATGCCCAGGCCCGCCGCCCTGCCGAGGCCGGCTGTGACGTACGCGTAGAAACCGCCCGGGTTGGGAACGAGTTCCGCCATTTTGACGTAGCCGATCGAGAAGATGAGCACTACCAGGCCCATTGCCAGGATGGCGACGGGTGCGCCGAGGCCGTTTCCGCTGGCGATGACGAAGGCGAGGTAGCCAGCGACACCGGCCAGCGGTGACGCGAGGGCCAACACCGCGAAAACCAGCCCCGGGACGCCGAGGCGCCCCCGCAACCCGGACGTCGCTTCCGTGGGATGGGGTGTTACGAGGGTGCCTGCCGCGTCGTCGAAGTCGTCGCTCTCTTCGCGAGTCGAAACTGGTGGTGTGGTCACGCCTTTACTTCCTTATCTGGAGGTTGGTGGCGCTCGACAAGGACGCGCCCCTGATTGGGTTTTGAGCCTTGCGTCAGGGGGTCGGTCGCGATGACGAAGACTCTGTGCCGCATCGGTGATGCGTCCGTGCGGCTCTGTTTCAGCGGTTCGGGCGCCGATTCTGGCGTCCGTTCGGTGGTATCCGCCGAATCGGTGAGTTACTCGGCGGGCAGGTGGGCGCTGGCGCGCGGGTTCCGGCTAGCCGAGTTGGACGAATGTGGACTTCGGTTCCAGATAGGCCGCCAGGCCCTCCTCACCGTGTTCACGGCCGATGCCGGACGCGCCGAATCCTCCGAATGGTGCCGCCGGGTCCGCCAAACCCCAGCAGTTCACGTATACCGAACCGGCCCGTAGCAGCCCAGCTACCTTGTGTGCGGTCGACAGGTCGCGTGTGAACACTCCTGCTGCGAGACCGTATTCGGTGTCGCTGGCTCGATGTGCCACTTCTTCGAGCGATTCGAACGGCTGCGCGACCAGTACGGGTCCGAAAATTTCATCGCGCACGAGGGGGGCATCGTCGTCCGTGGTGGTGAAGAGGGTCGGCTCAACGAAGTAGCCGGGCCTGTCGAGGCGTGTTTCTCCTCCGGCGACCAGTTCGGCTTGTCCCCTGCCGCCTTCAATATAGCCGGCGACCCGGGTGTGCTGCTCGCGGCTGACGAGCGGTCCGAGGTAGACATTGTCTTCGAACCCACTGCCGATGATGCTGGTGCGGGCCTTCTCCGCGATACCGGCGACAACGTCGTCGAAGATGCTCTTGTGGGCCAGCAATCGCGATGATGCCGAGCACACCTGACCCGAGTTGTAGTAGATGCCGGCGAAGGCGCGTTTGATCACCTGTTCGAGGTCCGCATCCGGCATGACGATCAGCGGAGACTTGCCGCCGAGCTCGAGGGTCACGGACTTGAGATCCCGGCCGGCACGCTCGCCGATCGCTCGGCCGACCGCGGTCGAGCCGGTGAAGGCGACCTTGTCCACGCCGGGGTGCGCGACGAGCGCCTTACCTGTTTCGCCGTCTCCGGTGACCACGTTGAGGACTCCGGGCGGGATCCCGGCTTCCAGCGCGAGCTGAGCCAGCCGAATCGCCGTCAAGGGAGTCTGTTCGGCGGGTTTGAGGACCATGGTGCAGCCGGCAGCGAGCGCCGGGGCGATCTTCCATACCGCCATGCCCAGCGGAAAGTTCCAGGGAACGATGAGGGCACACACGCCCACCGGCTCACGGGTGGTGTAGGCGAAGACGTCCCTGCCCCGCACGGGCACCGTGCGGCCCTGAATCCGTGCTGGGGAACCGGAGTGATACCGGAGGATGGCTATCGAGCTGGGGATGTCACCTTGCCGAGCGAATCGACGAGGCTTACCGTTGTCGAGCGATTCCAGGTCCGCCAACTCGTCCGCGTGACGCTCGAGCAGGTCGGCCAACTTTGCCAGTGCGAGACCGCGATCCGCGGCCGCCATGCGTCGCCAGGGTGATCCGACGGCGAACGCGTTCCGGGCGGCCTGCACTGCGTTGTCGACGTCGGCTTCACGGCCGTAGGCAACTCTGGTGAGAACTTCCTCGCTGGACGGATCGATGGTCTCGAAGGTCGAACCGTCCTGCGACGGCGTCGACTGGCCGTCGATGATGTGGTGCTGCTCAGCGGCGAGGAAGGCGCGCGCCTCCGGTGTGACGCTGTCGTGCAAAGCCGTAGCGATGCTCATGAGGTTCTCCTTGGTTGAAGCTCGGAATGTCGAATCAGGCGGCGCCGCGAAGCTCGGTTCGGCGCGCGGTCATTTACTTGCTCGGGGTCTGTCCCAGCGCCCGGCGCCGCAACTTGCCCAGGTGGTCGCGGGGAAGTTCGTCGACGAACTCGATGACGCGCGGCGCCTTGTACAGCGACATTTTCGATTTCGCGAAGTCCTTGATCGCCTGAGCGAGTTCGTCGCCGGGCTCGGCGCCCGCGCGAACGGCGATCGTGGCCTTGATGACGGTGGTGTTGTCCGGTGTCTGCAATCCGGTCACCGCGACGTCGTCGATGGCGGGGTGCAGTTTCAAGACCTCTTCGACTTCCACTGCGGCGACATTTCTTCCGCTGATGCGCAGCATGTCGTGGACCCGGGAGCGGAAATAGAACCACCCGTCGGCGTCGATGGTCATCTCGTCGTCGCTCAGATGCCAGTCGCCGCGCTGGTCGGCACGCATGATCTCCGCGATCTTCGGGTTGAGGTTCGTCCAGTACGTCGGTCCGACGGGTCCGCGGAACGCGAAGCGGCCCTCGAGTCCCGGCGCTTCGGGCACCAGCTCCCCATCGGCGGTCAGGATGGCGACTTCGATCCCGGGTATGGGCAGACCGATCGAGGTGGGAGGCCCGACCTTGCGTCCCGCGAGCAGCGAGGTGACGATCGTGCTCTGCGTCGTGACACAGCCGTAGGAGTTCGCCAGGGGTGCGGCCGGACAGACCTCCAGCCAGCGGGCGCAGAGCTCTTCGGTCATGCCTTCGCCCCCGGACTTGGCCAACCGAAGGTTGAGTTGCGGCTTCGAGTCGCCGATGGCATCGAGTATCCGCGCGTACATCACCGAGATGCCGGCGAAGTAGGTCACTTGGTGGCGAATCAGCAGCTCGAGGCAGTCGGCACCGGTCGCGCGTTCCTTGTACACCGACGGCACCAGAGCCCGCAGCGGGTAGTTGATCTTCTCGAAGCTTCCGTAGGCGTGTCCGAGCGGCGCATGAACCATCCAGACGTCATCGCTGCGGGGACGCCGCGTGGTCCAGATGGCCATATCGGTCGGCTGGTGTGCCTCGTGGAAGTGCGTATAGATGACGCCTTTCGGCCGCCCGGTGGTGCCACCGGTGTAGTAGATACTCGCCGCGTCGAGCGGCGCCGTCGGTGTTATCTCGACGGTCGGGCTGCCGGTGTCGACGAGGTCGGTGAACGAGTGATACCCCGACCCTGCCGGGGCCACAGGTGAGACAATGACCGCCGTGACGCTGCTCGAACCAGGCTGCGCGAGCGCCTCATCGACGATCTCGAGGCGGGCGTCCTGAGCCAGGATGAACGACACTTCACCGTCGGCAATGACGTAGGCAAGCTCGGTGGGGCCGTCCTGCAAACCCGATGGAATGGCGATGCCACCGGCGATCAGGATCGCCAGTTTGGTGATCGCCGCGTCGGCGACCTCACCGAATCGGTAGAGCACCCGGTCTCCGGGCCGAAGACCCAGGCCCCGCAGGCTATTGGCGAGTCGATTCGCGCTGGTCCAGATCTCACCGAAGGTGAACGTCAGCCCCCGCGTTTCGTCATGAATTCCGACGCGGTCGGCCGCCTCTGGGGTATTCGACAGCGGACGTCCCAGCAATTCGTATCCGGCATTGAGTTGCGGAGACCGGATCGCCGCCTGCATCCAGGGAATGGGAAAGTAGTATGTTGCGGCGCAGTCGGCGGGCGGCAGGAACCGCTTCGGCACATTCTGGAACATTGTCGCCCCGCTGACCGGGTCTCCCAGCACGTGCGAATGCTTCAGGTCAGTCATAGTCGTCGCCTCACGTTGTCAAGATGTGTACGGAGCATGCGTCGCCCTCGATCTCGGGGAACGAGCCGCCGAAGATGTGGGTGAGGCCAACACGCGCGCCCGGAACTTGGCGGGCTCCGGCGTCACCCCGAAGCTGAGTGACGACCTCGTGGATCTGGGCCAGCCCCGATGCGCCGAGCGGGTGTCCACGGGCGATGAGGCCGCCGCTGGTGTTCACTGCGACACCGTCGCCGTGGATGTCGGCGTGGCCGTCACTGATGTAGCGCCCGCCCTCGCCGGCGGCACAGAGGCCCAGGCTCTCCGCGTGCAGCGGCTCGGAGATGGTGAACGGTTCGTGCACTTCGCAGAGGTCGAGATCCTCGGGTCCGACGCCAGCCGCCTCGTACGCCAGTTTCGCTGTCCGCTTGGTGGTCTCTCGGATCGCGTCGGTTCGGTCGGCGCGGCGGCCGGAGAGCAGCGCGCCACCCGCGATACGGATGGCCCGGCTGCTACCCAGCCGCCGAACTGCGGCTTCACTGCACACGATTGCTGCCGCGGCACCGTCGACATTGGGGCAGCACTGCAGTCGGGTGAATGGTTCGGCGACCAGCGGAGAGGCCAGGACCTCCTCCAATGTCACACGAGTGCGGAAGTGGGCGAACTTGTTCTCTGCGCCGTTGGCGCGGTTCTTGACCGCGACCGCGGCGAGGTCGCGCGCCGTTACCTCGGTGTCGTGCAGGTATCGAGCCGCCGTCAGCGCGTAGATGCCGGGAATCGGCACCGCGACCTTCCTGGGGTCGTGGTGGACCGGTTTGATCGGGCCCGTCGTGGTGGCGGTGAGGATATCGATGCCGAGCACCAATCCCACGTCGATGGCACCGGCGTCGACCCACATCATGGCCTCGCGGAGGGCGGAGCCGCCGCTCGCACAGGCGGCCTCGACGTTCGTGATCGGGATGCCAGTCATGTTGAGGCCGGCCAGTACTCGCTGGCCGATCCCGACACCCCCTTGGACCGAACCGCAGAACGCGGCCTCGACCGAGGGGCGCTCGATCCCGGCATCGTCGAGAGCGGCCAGCACCGCCCTGCCACCCAGCGTTTCGGGAGCGATGCCGTTCCATTTGGTGAACCGGGTCATCCCGACCCCGATGACGAACGCGGTCATGGCTGCACCTCTTTCCGAGTCGACGGGAGAACAGGACTGACCGCAAGGCCGGCCTGCTCGAACTCTTCGGCCCGGGGGGTGGGCACGAGGGTCACGTTGTCGCCGATCGCGACCCGTTCGGCGCCTTCGCCGACGACGACCGTGCGGAGCCGTATTCCTTCGACCAGATCCACCAGTGCCACGGTGTAGGGCACCGGGATTCCGGGAAAACCGCGGTGCACGACGGTCTTGCTGAAGATCGTTGCGTGACCCGAGAGGTCCGTTCTCGATGCCCGATCGCTCAGGCAGTCGGGGCATATCGGGTGACGGCTCGGCAACCGGACCGCGCCGCACTCATCGCAGCGCCATCCGCGTGCCTGTAGCCGTCCCTCTGCGCCGAGGAACCAGACTCTGGCAGGGTCATGCTGTGCACCGTCGACCGCGTTGGCCTCATCGAGGGTGTCAGACATGACGGTCTCCGTTCATCGGGTGTTCTCGCAAGAAGGCCAGCGTGGCCGCGTTGAACTCCTCGCTCATCTCCCACGGGTACGCGTGGGAGGACCGTGGGCCGGTGAACAGCTTGTACGAGGCGGTCGAGATGCTGCGGGCCACGAGTTCGGAGTACCGGGCCGGGATCATGGCATCGTTGGCCCCGGCGGTGACGAGCGTCGGAGCCGCAATCAGCGCGAGGCCGGCGAGCGAATCGTGTTTGGCGTTCGCCTCCAAATGCCCGAGCATCCCGGTCGCGTTGCGCTCAACGTTCGGATTCTCGATGTAGCACCGGTTCACCATGTCGGCGACCTCGGCCGGCTGCCGCGTGTCGAGATACTCGGCACTGAGCATCCACATCATCGTGATCCGGAACGCAACTTTGCGGTCGCCGCGTTCGAGAGCGTAGCGGCTGGTGTAGCCGAACGCACGGCGCAGCCACTCGTCGTTGCGGGCTTTCGTCGCGTGCAACTGGAGACTGTGCACGACGTCGGGGTGCCGAATGGCGAGCTGCTGACCGATGCTCGCGCCGAGGGAATGACCGGCGACGTGTGCGCGATCGAATCCGAGGGCGCGGATCAGTGCGGCCGCGTCGTCGGCCATGATCTCCGAGCTGTAGAGCGAAGTGTCGCCGGGAACGTCGGACTCCCCGGACCCGCGGTTGTCCACCACGATGACGTCGTACCGCTGCGCGAAGACCGGGAGCTGCCTATCCCAGAACCGACGATCAGACCCGGTCCCGGGAAGGAGCACCAGTGGCTCACCGGCACCGCACCGCGCGTAGCTGAGACGAACCCCGGTGTCGAGCTCGACGTCGGCGTTGATCACCTCGTCGGTGTGCACGGCGGTCATGCAATGGCCGCCGTTCCTCGAACCTCGAGCTTCGCCTGCGGATCGATCAGCCTGGTGATTTCGACGATGGTCATGGCCGGGAAGTGCTTGCCGATATGGCGCATCCACGAGGCACCGAGCTGGTCGCGGGAATCGAGGTACTCCTGCATGCTGGTGATGTACATCACCAGCTCACAGATGTCCGTCGCTTCCCCGCCGGCCGCCCTCACCACGGCCGCCAGGTTGGCGAGCGCCTGATCCCACTGCGCCGCGAAGTCCCCGTCGACGCACGTTTGCGTGACGGGATCCCACGGTAGCTGGCCGGCAATGTTAATGCGCCGCCCGACGGACTCCACGACCACGTAGGAGTATCCGCCGGCGCGCGCCCATCCCTCAGGTCGGACGGTCGTCAATTGGCTCACTTTGTTCCTAACTCGTTGCCCACGACCGGTACCGGAGGACATCTCTGTCGTGCCGATGCAGGCGGATGGATTTACAGGTGTCACCGAACGAATCGATGATTACGGGAGGTACGGCCCGACCTTGCTCAGCTTGCCGAGCAGCTGCCGGTATCCCATCGCAATCGCATCCGGCACCTTCAAGTGCAATTCTTCGCGAAGCTCGACCGGAATATGTTCAGGACGTTGACTTTCCACAATCACCTGATCCTGGTCGAACACCAGCTGGATCAGCTCACCGTCGAAGTCCGCGTCGGACATGTCGAGTGAATGATTCCGGCTCGACGCATAGAAGATCCGCGTGTGATGCTCGTCGATCGGAGAGTGAAACGCCGCCCAGCACATGACCGGAACCGGCTGGCCGTCTGCTGCCGAGCCCGCCGGGTCGGCGGCCGGTAGGCCAGTCTTCTTCGCGATGACCGTGAACGGCGCGTGGATCTGCCATTCCCAGATGACGCCGGCGTCCTGGTAAACGGAGGTCAGTCCGTACTCGGTAGGGGCAACCTCGTGCCGGTGGATCACCGGGCCATCATGCAACGGAATGTAATCCTTGTGGACATGATTCAAATGCGAGAGGTCAGCCGCGTTCTCGGCGGCGCGTCCAGCGTTTGCCTTCCACACCTTGGGAAGAATGGCGTGGCTGCGGAAACTGGGGTCCTCCCACATGCCATCGGGCCATTGCGGGATATCCCATTTGGGCTCGTTGAGGGCCACCCAGACCAGGTCGTACTTCTCGACCGCCTGATACTTGACGATCCTCGCCTTTCGCGGGATGGGCGCACCCTCCCCGAGCTGAGGAATGTGCACGCATGCTCCGGTGCGGTCGTACGTCCAGCCGTGATAGGCGCAGCTCAGGCGCCCATTCTCCACGCTACCGAGCGAGAGCGCGACACCCCGATGGATGCACAGATCCTGGAAGGCCACGACACCCTCGGCATCGCGCAGCAACACCAGACGCTCACCCAGCAGGGTAAAGGCTTTCGGCTGGTCCCCGACCTCGCTGACATGCGCCACCGGATGCCAGAAATCCTCGAGCGAGGCCCCGGCAATCTGCTCGCCGAACGGCCGCTTGGTGATGGACTGGACTGACACGTCGCTTCCTCTCGTCATCTCTCACACATCGCTGGCGGCGAATTCCGACGTCGCCGGAATCTGCCCAGCCACGTTTGCCTGCGCGCTCTTGGCCGGCCGCCGGAACTCCGGGAACACATAATTGCCCAGCATCTTCATGGACCGGACGATGTCGGCGTGGGGAATGCCGGCGTGGTTGATGTTGATCTCGTCGACACCTAGCGACTCCCACATGCGCACCATCTCGATCCAGTGGTCAGGATCTCCAGAGATGATGACGCTCTTCGACCGCAGGGACTCGTACTCGTACCGCCCCTCACGCTCGCTGACCCGCTCGAGGTCGGGCTGCTCCTTACTGAGCTTGGCCTGATACATGGTGTCCGCATCGCGAATCCAATCGATGAACGGCGGGCCGGCGATCTTGCGGGCTTCCTCGTTCGTGGTTCCGCAGAATCCCCGCAGTCCCAGCACCACACGGTTGTTGGATTCGTAGGGACCGACAGGCTGCGGGTTCGCGGCGGCGTCGCGGTAGAGCCGGATCCGCTCGGCGAACTTCTCGTACGACACTCCGGTCGGGCCGGTCATCAGCCCCACTCCGAGCCGGCCGGCGTTGACGTGCGATTCCGGGCTGATCGCTGCATAGAAGATCGGTGGATGCGGCTTCTGAACGGGCTTGGGGCACAGCACACGGGGCGGGATATTGTAGAACTTGCCCTTGTAGGAAAATTCGCCCTCGGCGCACCATGCACCGGTGATGATCGCGAGCGACTCCACGTACCGCTCGTACGCCTCGGTCAGCGGAACCTCGAACGCATCGAAGGCGAGCATCGAGTTGCCGCGGCCGGTACCGAATTCCACCCGCCCGTTGGAAAGAATGTCCAACGTGGCGACCCGCTCGGCGACCTGCAACGGGTGGTAGAGCGGAAGCGTCGCGGTGGTCGTCCGGATCGTGATGTGGCTCGTGTTGCGGGCCACCACCGCATGCAGAAGGTCCGGCGCAGAAATCATCGCCGAAGGAGCGAAGAAATGCTGGTCAGACGCGCCGACGGAGTCGAATCCCAACTCCTCGGCGAGCAGCATCTGGTCGATAGTTTCATGGTAACGACGGGCGGTGTCGGTTTCCCCGAACATGGTCGCCTCGGTCACGTATCCGAATCGCACTGGACCTCCAACGTTTTGAATACCGCCAATAGATGTTTCAGACTCAATCAATCGACTCGCGATGGCACGAGTGCGAGGACATTTCCTCTTGGTCTGGAGCGGGTTTCGCCATGATGCTGCTCGCGGTGCGCATCACCGTCAAGCAAAGCGGCCCGTCGACTAGCCCTTCGGGCTATCGAGGCGGACATCGAGGTCAGGGCGCAGTCCGATACCCATCCTGCGACGATGTCCTCCCGGGCGGGAACGCACCACGTTGTTCGAGCTGACTCTCGCCCGCGGTCCTGCAGTGGCCTGCCGGCGACCTTCCCGTCGCCGGTTCGAACGGCGCTGGGGTCGAGAGGTTCCCCTCGCGCCGTCCGTGCACAGTTGGTGATGTCGATTGCTCTGCCTGCCGTGTCGCTATCGCATCGCCGGCACACGGCCGGACCGCTCGGAGCGGGATGCCAGGCCCATTCTCGATTCACCTACGTCTTCTCCATTCACGGCCCGCCTCCCGATCCATCCGGCGGATGTCGATTAGTCCGTTGGTATCAGTGCAGGTTGCGCTTGTGACCAGCGTGGTGGCAGCATCACCCCCACTGGCTGCATGGGTGTTGTGTACCTAAGGGCATGGCGCTCTGCAGCCCGCCGCCACACAGTCGCACCACTGACTGCTGCACCGGGCTTCTCGCCAGCACAATTCCGGCGTGGCCGTCCTCCGTGATACCTGTCGAGGTGCTCCCGATGATCAACCCAAGGACCGCGCAATGCCTTACGTCATCACCCAGCCGTGCTGCAACGACGCCACCTGCCTCGATGTTTGTCCGGTCGATTGCATTCGTCCGACACCGGACGATCCCTCCTTTACGACGACCGAGATGCTCTATATCGAACCCGACACCTGCATCGAGTGCGGGGCGTGTGCAGATGCGTGCCCAGTCGAGGCGATCTTCCCTGCTGAGGAGTTGACCGAGCAGACAGCCCGGTATCAGAGCATCAATGCCAACTACTTCGAAGCCTTTCCACTCGAGTCCAGCTGGGAGGGATTCGACGCCCCCGTACCTGTGACGCCGTTAGGGGAAGACGAACCGCTACGGGTGGCGATTGTTGGCGCGGGACCCTCCGCGTGCTACGCCGCTACAGATCTGACGATGCGGCTCGGACGCTCCGTCGAGGTCGAGATGTTCGACCGGCTGCCCACCCTGTGGGGATTGGTCCGTGCCGGTGTCGCGCCGGATCACCCGGGCACCAAGAACGTCACCGAGACGTTTCGCTCCGTCCTCTCCAAGCCGCCGGTTCAACTGCATCTCAACGTCGAGATCGGTAAGCACCTCACCCACGAAGAATTAGCCTCCTACCACCACGCAGTGATCTATGCGGTGGGTGCTGCCGGGGATCGTCGACTCGACGTGCCAGGGGAGTTCCTGCCCGGAAGTCATGCTGCGACCGCGTTCGTCGCCTGGTACAACGGCCACCCCGACTATGCCGACCTGACGTTCGACCTGTCGAGTGAGCGCGCTGTGATCGTCGGAAATGGCAACGTCGCCCTCGACGTTGCTCGCATCCTGGTTTCCGACCCGGACTCGCTTGCGGATACCGATATCGCGGAGCACGCACTAGATGCTTTGCGACAGAGCAATATTCGCGAGGTAGTGGTGCTGGGCCGACGTGGACCGGCGCAGGCCGCTTACACCAACCCGGAACTGCTGGCACTCGGCCACCTCGCCGGCGTCGACGTGGTCATCGACCCGTGCGAGCTGGAGCTCGACGAACACAGCCGAACGGTGATTGACGGCGGGGATGCACCGGCGACAGCCCTCAAGGTCGCGGTTGCCGAGGAATTCGCGGCACGGTCCCACAACCCGGCAAACAAGCGGATAGTGCTTCGCTATCTCACTTCTCCGACCGAGGTTCTCGGCACCGAGAATGTCACCGGTCTTCAGGTCGTTCACAACGACCTTGTCGAAGATGAGAACGGTCGCCTCGTTGCGCGGGCCGGCAATAGAACCGAAACCATCGAGACCGGACTCGTCCTGCGATCGATCGGCTACCGAGGGCTCGGGGTACCGGGACTGCCGCAGATCAACGCCAGCGGCGTGATCCCCAACGACGACGGCCGTGTCGTCGACAAGACGGGTGAACCACTGCCCGGCGTGTATACGACCGGCTGGATCAAGCGAGGGCCGTCGGGCGTCATCGGCACCAACAAACGCTGTGCGCATGACACGGTCAATCGGCTCCTCGAAGACCTCGATGCGGGCAGGCTGTCACCGACAGCCGGCAACCACGATGCGCTCAGCGAGCTGATACGGCAGCGTCAGCCCGACGTCGTGGATTTCCGCGGATGGGAAGCCATCGACGCAGCCGAGCTCGCACGTGGCGCCGCGAGCGGCCGCTCTCGCTCCAAGATCACCGACGTCGCAGCCATGGTTGACATCGCCAAACAGCGCTAGGGACGAAATGCGCGCGGCGGAATCCATGATCGGCGGTCGCGCCGCGGCTCCGAACCATGAACGCAGATCGCCGACCAACCACCCCGCGAGGTACACGAACCGTGTGCCTCGCGGGGTGGGGTATCGGAGCCGAAGGTCGCGGACACACCCTTACGCCCTGGGGTCAGGGCGACGGGACGAGCAGCCCCAGGGCATCCTCACCACGGATGCAGCGATAGCGCTCCGTCGCAAGCCTGTCCAGAACGAGCAATTGTCTCGCGTGCCAAACCGGACTCGCTCCGACAAGAAACTCAGACCAAGGGTCAAACATGTTGCGGCAGAACTAACATCGGTGCATCCGCGGCCCCACGTGATCAGGTTCGTTTTGTCACACCTCATCCGCGGCCGTCCCGGTGAACCACGAGCGCATCGTCGTCCTGCATGCACAGCGATTCGGTGTACATGAGCTTGCACGACGCCTGAATCGGGCGCCGTCGACGATCTCACGGGAGTTGCGTCGATACATGTGCGCCGGCGACAACGAGAATCAGACGCCGATCGAGCGCACTCGCAAGCTCGGCATCGGAAACGTCGCCGGCGGCCGCCGCGGAGCTGTCACCGAACCGGCACGCCGGTCCGCCGGGCCTCGGTCACGCCGTCTTCGAGGTCGCGGCGCAGCGCCTGGCTGCGGATGAACGCCAGTCCCCACTCGGCGGTTGCGATGGTGTCCGCGGTCGCGGGGGTCTCGCGGTCACGTGCACGGGCGTGGGAGATGTAGCCTCGCCCGCCGTCGGCGAAGGCCAGTGCCAGGGTGACGGTGTCGAGCTCGTGCAGGGACCGGTCTGCACCGGCTGCCGGTTCGCCCCCAGGAACAGAATGATGCAGCTGGCGCCGACCTGTCGACGGCTACTATCTCGTGAGCTTTTCAGTCGTCGCAGCAGTCGCAGGAAGGACCGGCGCCGGCGCCGGAGGTGGTGACCGGTGCCGGGCAACAGGTGTCGCCGTGCCACGCGTTGGTTCCCTCCTTCACGGCGATCGCGGCGATGACCAGGGCGGCGATCGGGTCGGCCCAGGACCACCCGAGCAGGGAGTTGAGCAGCAGGCCGACCAGCAGGACGGCGGACAGGTAGGTGCACAGCAGGGTCTGTTTGGAATCGGCGACGGCCGAGAGGGAGCCGAGTTCGCGTCCCGCGCGACGCTGTGCCCACGACAGCACCGGCATGATCGCGAGACTGACCGCCGCCAGGGTGATCCCGACGATCGAGTGCTCCGCTTCGCCGATGCCGAAGAGGGATCGGATCGCGTCGACCGTGACATACACGGCCAACGCGAAGAACGAGAACGCGATGATCCGCAGTGTCACCCGCTCCCGCGATTCCGGGTCCTTCCCGGCGAATTGCCAGGCGACGGCCGCCGCGGAGGACACCTCGATGACCGAGTCGAGACCGAACCCGATCAGCGCGGTCGACGACACCCGCGCGCCCTCGCTCAGCGCGATGATCGCCTCGAGCACGTTGTAGCTGATCGTCGCGGCCACGAACCACCGGATCCGCCGCCCCAGCACCTGCCGCCGCCCCGCGGTGAGAGCCGGACGCGTGGTGGGCATTCCGAGTTCCGACGCCATCAGCAGCATCCGTCCGTCTCGGCGTCCGGGCAGCAGGACGGATCGACGGCCAGCACCAGGCCGATCAGGTCGTCCAGCGCCCGTCCGATCCGCGGATCCGCCAGTTCGTACCGCGTGCGCCGCCCCTCCGGCGCCGCGACGACGAGACCACAACCACGCAGGCAGGCCAGGTGATTCGACAGGATCTGGCGCGACACCCCGATCTGTTCGGCCAGCTCGGACGGATACCCGGGCCCCGACCGCAGGCTCAGCAGAATCTGCGTGCGCGTCGTGTCCGACAGGGCGTAGCCGAACCGGGCCAGCGCGTCGCGATGGATCACCATCTCCATGACCCGACGATACAGCGATTTCTGTATTCAGGAAACCCTGAACTCTTGATCCTGTCGTTGCGGCTGCTCGGCGGGCCGCGGTCGGCGCCCCATCGTCATCCGGCCGAGAATCCGGTCACGCAGGACGAACGTGTGGAACAGGACGGCGCACAGGTGCGCGGTGAACGCGGCGAACAGCAGGTACCCGAGCACGGTGTGGGACTGCCGCAACACCGAGTACAGATCCGGATCGCGGGGCGCGATCGCGGGCAGACTCAGCTGCGCGGTGAGCACGATCGGGAACCCGCCCGCCGACAGCATCGCCCACCCGGTGACCGGTTGCAGCACCAGGAGTCCGTAGAGCAGGTACTCCGACCCGGTCGCGACCATCCGCTCGGCGGGCCGCATCCCGGTGGGCAACGGCGGCGGCCGGTGCACGATCCGGTTGCCGATGCGCACGACCGCGAGGACGAGGATCGCGAACCCCAGCGGTTGATGCACCGTCCGCAACAGGTGGTAGGCGTCCAATGACGCCACCATCGCGACGCCGAGAAAGAGTTGGGCGATCACCAGGATCGCCATCGCCCAGTGCAGCAACCGGGACGTGAACGCGTACCGGGTCGGCCGGCCTGTCGTGCTACCCCTCATCGGGAACCTCCGAAACGTCGACTCGACTCGGCGATTTCGGCTCGCCGGACCGTCGGTTGAACGATTCCGCGTAGACCGCGGACCGCGCACTGAGCAGTGGATCGTCGGACGGCTCGATACCGTTCGGCAGCACGAGCGGATCGAAGTTGACGTCCCGCGCGTTGCCCGGCGCTTCGGTGTCGATCGCGTCGACGGTCAGCGTGCCGACGTCGAGGGACTTCCGATCGGCAGGCCACGGTCTGGTGGCATCGTCCGTCGGGTCCCCCGCCTCTCCGAGCGTGAGGATCATCCGCCAGCGCAGGGGTCCCCGCGTGACGTCCCGGACGAGAGCGTCGAACAGGTAGTCGCGCCCGGACCCTTCCTCGGCGCCGGGATGCCGGACTGGCTGCTCCGGCACCAGCTTCCAGCGCACCGGAACCGTGGCGCCCGATCGGTCGGTACACCGGAACGCATTGAGTCCGTGAAACGTGCTGTCCCCGAATCCGGAGGTGCGAGGCTGCCGTCGGATGATGTCCATCGCCGCCGCCGTCTCGGGACGGCGTGCCAGGAACGCGGCCATCGCGGCCGGATCGGGTTTGCCGGTGTCCGGAACCTTCTTCGAGGCGAGCAGCCGATCACGGAAACCGTCCGGGGTGCGGTCGGGGAACACCGGACTGTCGATCATCGCGGTCCGCCACTGCTCTCCCCCGGGCAACCGGAACACCAATCCCAGACCGCGCACGGTGTCGGCGGCATCGACGGCGGTAGGCAGCCCGCCCGACAACGAGAACCGTCCGGTGACGGGGTAGCGGCCGCCTGCCCGGAAGACGCTCGCCGTGGACACCGCGGACCCGGCACCGGTCGCCGTGAACCAGCCCGCGGCACTCACCCCCTTCGCGTGGTTGCGCCGGAACCCCTCGTGCCGGCCGAAGACCTGCTCGAACCGATCGACGAACCGCGACGGCGTGACGGCGTGCGGGGTGAGCCGGCCGCCGGCGAACAGGAACCCGCCGACGTCCACGGCGGCGATCGCACCGACCGCCGCCAGACCGATCAGGGCGCTGCGCCGGGTGACGGCAGTGCCCGAACGACCACCGGCCGAGGGTTCGTGCCCGTCACCCCTGCGCGGCATCGACCGTCACCACGTGCCACGTGCCCTTGACCCCGTCGCCGCTCGTCAGCCCCGGGGCGGAGTCCTTCGCGAACCGGTAGAGGGGATGACCGTCATAGGTGGCCTGCTCGACGCCGTCCGGGCGCGTCGTGGTGCCCACCGTGCCCGGCAGGACGGCATCCGGGTGCGGCAACGGCGTGCCGGGTGTCGGCGGCCAGATCTCCGCGCACGGGCCCACGCACCGCACCAGGTCGGCGGTGTCCTCGTCGAAGCGGTAGAGCGTGAAGCCGTCGCCGTCGGTCAGCACGGTGCCGAGCGCGGTCTCCCGCGTGCCGAGCGTCGGCGCTGCATCCGATACGCCGGTCGTCGACGCAGTGTCCGGGACAGCGCTCGCCGGCGCATCCGCCGGGGTCTCGGTCGCCTGGCTGCAACCCGACAGCAGGGCAACCGCGGCGCCCGCGCAGGCCACCGCGACAATCGTGCGCTTCGCGATCATCAGATCTCCGTTCTCTCTCTGATGCCGCCCGCCGATCGCGGACGACGCCGGGGAGTACGGACCGCCGCCCGGCCGCGTTCACGGCTGCCGCGAACTTTCACGAAGACGCTGGTGTGAGAATCGAGGTGAACGCCGCGGCACCCACGTCCGTACACCCTGGCGGACGTCGGACGGGCCGACGACATTTTCCGGTGTTGCAGGAGGTGAGGTCGTGCGGCTACGCATGTCGCGCAAGCGGGCGGAGGAGTCGGTCGGGAATTTGGCCGACGATGCGGTGCTGCGGACCGTCTACGACGATCACGCCGGCGAACTGTTCGCCCTCGCCTACCGCTCGCTCGGAGACCGGGGACGCGCGGAGGAAGTGGTCCAGGAGACGTTTCTTCGCGCCTGGCGCGGCGCGGACCGGTACGACCCGCAGCGTTCCACCGTCCGGACCTGGCTGTACGCCATCTGCCGCAACGTGGTGATCGACGCGAGCCGGGCGCGGGCTTCCCGGCCCCGGCTCGCCGACACCGAGCCGCCCGACGTTCCGGTGCCCGAGCGCCCGCTGGAACAATTGCTGGTGGGACTGCAGGTCGAGGAGGCTCTGCGGCGACTGTCCGAACAGCATCGCGTCGTCCTCGTCGAGATTCACTTGCGCGACCGGCCCACCAGCGAGGTCGCGGCGGAACTCGGCATCCCCGTGGGCACCGTGCGCAGTCGGGTGTACTACGGGCTGAAGGCGCTGAAACTCGTACTGGAAGAAATGGGGTGGCAGGGTGACCAGTGATCGCTGCCGACAGATGCACACCATGCTGGGCATGTACGCGCTCGGGCGCCTCGACGACCACGAAGCCGTGGCGGTACGCGCCCACCTGGACGGATGCCCGGACTGCCGGGCCGAGTTGATCGAGCTGACCCCGGTGGCCTCGGTCCTGGGGCAGGCGGACCCCGACCGGCTCCTCGAGCCGCCGCCGGCGCCGTCCCCCGCACTTCCCGGCACGATCCTCGCGACGCTCGACCGCGAACGCAGCCGGCAACGTCACCGCCGGATCGCGGTCGTCGCCGCGGCCGCCGTCACCGCTCTCGGCCTGCTCACCGGCGGATTTTTTCTCCGCACCCTCGTTCCGACCACCCCGCCCGGACAGCCGGTGGCGTTCACCGCGCCCGCCGCGGGCGTGGAGGCGTCCGCTCGGGTGGAGAACCGCGCCTGGGGAACCGGGATCAGCCTCGACGTCACCGGACTCCCCCAGGGCAGCACGTACAACGTCTGGCTGCAACGACCCGACGGAAGCCGCATGAACGCAGGAAGTTTCATCGCCGGCGGCGACCGGAAGATGTCGATGAACCTCGCCGTGGCGCTGCCGATGTCCGACGCCACCATGCTCGGCGTCAGCGCACCCGGCGACGACACCGCCGTTCTGCAGGCACCGCTGCACTCGTGACAGCGCGGAGATGGAGCGTCAGAAGCTGGTGAGAGCTGCGATCTTCCGCTTCGCGGACCGTTCGACCAGCAACGGAACGAAATCGCGTACTACCCCGGCGTCGAAGTCCGCATGCACGTCGTGCACGATCTGCTCGATCGTGTGGCGCGGCACGCCGGCGTGCTCCACGGCGAGCCGGTCGACTACCAACTCGACCTGACGTCGCTCTTCGTCAACGGACATGCCTCTCCCCCTCAGAATTTCCGGGGCCACTCCATCTCGCGACCTCCGTGTCACTCGATTTTCACACGACTAAAGTTGAAAGTTGAACTTGCGTGAGTGTGAGATAGGCGACGCCCGCCGGCGCGAGGTGCGCTTCGCGGATCAGCTCGCCGCATTCCAGGCTGCCGCCGCGGCGAGCAGTGCCCGGACGCCGGTCTCGAGGGTCGGGTCGATCACCGGGGCGAACTGCGGCGAGTGGTTGGTCGGCACTCCCTCGGGCAGTGCCAGGGACGCCGTGGCGGTGAGGTCCAGGTGGGCGAACGCCGCGGGGTCGGCCCCGCCGAAATGCCAGAAGACGGAGGGACATCCGGCGGCGGTGGCGAACACCCCGAAGTCCTCGCTGCCGGCGAGTGGACGTGGCATCGGCAGCATCCGGTCCGAACCGAAGGCGTCCGCGAGTGCCGCGACGACCCGCTCGGTGGCAGCCTCGTCGTTGACCGTCAGCGGAAAGTCGTTGAGCGGGCTGAACTCCGGGTCTTTCGGCGCCCCGGATGCGGCGGCCTCGGCGTTGACGACGCGGCGGATCGCGGGCAGCACCCGGTCACGCACCTGCGGGTCGAACGTGCGGACGTTGACCTTGAGTTCCGCTTCGTCGGGGATGATGTTCTCCTTGTGGCCGCTGTGGAACGAGCCCACGGTGATCACCGCCGAATCACCGGCGGCCACCTCACGCGACACGACCGCCTGGAGTCTCCCCACCACGGCCGAGCCCATGACGATGGGATCGACGGTGTGCTCCGGCGCCGAACCGTGTCCGCCGCGGCCGAAGAGCCGGATCCGGAAACTGTCGGCGGCAGCCATCAACGTTCCGGGGCGGGTGACGATCGTGCCGGCAGGGAACGGTCCGACGTGCTGGCCCAGGCACACGTCCGGCCGGGGGAAACGCTCGACGACACCGTCGTCGACCATCGCCCGGGCGCCCTGCGCGGTCTCCTCGCCGGGCTGGAAGACGACCACGAGGGTGCCGCGCCACAGGGAGCGGTCCGCGGCGTACAGCGCGGCGGCGCCGAGCAGGCAGGTGACGTGCACGTCGTGACCGCACGCGTGCATGACCGGCACCGTCACCCCGTCGGGGTCGATCCCGGTGTCGGTGGAGGCGTAGTCGAGGCCGGTGTCCTCACGGACCGGCAGTCCGTCCATGTCGGCGCGCAGCAGCACCACGGGACCGTTGCCGTTGTGGAGCACACCGACGACGCCGGTCCGGCCGACGCCCTCGGTGACGTCCCAGCCCTGCGCGCGCAGCACCGCTGCGGCGATGCCCGCGGTCCTGTTCTCCTGCATGGACAATTCGGGGTGCGCGTGCAGATCGCGGTAGAGGTCGGTGAGCGCGGGGAGCAATTCGGACACTCCGGCGTGGGCCGGAGTACCGGGAGGCAGAACGACGGTCCGGGAAAATGCGGTCATCGTGGTGTCCTTACGTTGTCGTGGCTGGGTGAGTTCGGGCGTTGTGGCTCGCGGGGCGAAAGGGCTGCACTGAAAGCGTGGGGACGCTGCGGTGTTCCCAGCGCGAACGCGCCCGCGAGAACGGCGCCGACGACGAGGAAGGCGAACGCGGCGGTGTAGGAATAGCGATCGACCAACGCGCCCATCACCATCGGGGTGACGAATCCGGCGGCCTGACCGCCGAAGTTGATCATCCCCGACCCGGTGCCGACCAGACCGGCAGGCAGGGTGCGCATGGGTATCGCGAAGATCGGCATGTAGCACAGCGTGGCGGACGCGGTGGCCAGCGACAGGAGCGCGACGAATTCGGTCAGCGACGTCACCCGGTTCAGGAAGAGGATGCTCACCGCGCAGATCGTCATCGCGGGGACGACGATCACCCGATGCCGGCCGCCGAGACGGTCGATGAGCTTGCCGCCGAGAATGATCGCGACGCCACCGACCAGGGCGGGGATCGCGGACAGCAATCCGGAACCCGTGAGCGAGATGCCGCGCTCGGTCTGGAGATAGGACGGGATCCAGGAATTCAGGCCCCATACGATGATGCCGTATCCGAAGAACATCAGGGTGAAGCGCCACATGACGCCCGAGGCGAGCACGGCCCGCAATCCTCCCGGCTGGTCCGGTCGGGTCTCGGTGTCGCCGGACTGCGGCAACGTGGTGGGCAGCCACAGTTGAATCGCCGCCCACACCAGAACTCCCAGACCGGCGACCGCGAAGAACGACATCCGCCAGCCCCACAGGGCGATGATCGGTGCCGCGATGAGTGGGGCGAGCACCGCGCCGAAGGCGTTGGAACTCTGCGCCCACCCGGTCGCGGTCATGCGCTGGCCCGGCGCGGTGCGCTCGGCGACCGCCTTCATGGCCGCCGCGGGGTACACCCCCTGCCCTACCCCGAACAGGAACCGAATCGCCAGCAGCACGGCGAACGCCCAGGCGGTGCCGGTCAGAGCGGTGAACAGGGACCAGATGAGCAGTGACCACGAGACCACTCGCCGGGAGCCGAACCGGTCGGCGAGCAGCCCGCCGGGGATCTGGCACAGCGCGTAGGAGAGGAAGAACGCGGAGATGACCATGCCCTGCTGGGTGTGGCCGAGACCGAACTCGGCACCGATCGAGGGCAGCGCGAGGTTGATCGCGAGGCGATCGATGTAGTCGACGACCCACGCGGCGAACAGAAGAGTCACCGTGATTCGCGCGGCCCGGTCCAATGGGGTCCGATCGGCGTTGGCGCGGTGCGCTTCTGGTGGATGTTTCACAGTTTCTCCCGGGATGACAGGGTCGGCGAATCACCGACAGACCAAGTCGACGCCTCGGCACCTCCGACACGGCCGCCGCGCACTGGGTGAAGACTAGGAACCATGAGGGTCGCGACAACGAAAACGCAGGATTCCGTCACCACACAGTCGGATGCGCCGGAATCCGACAGCCGGCGCGGCGATGACGCATCGTCGACGGGTGGGCGTCCACCGTTCGACGAGCTGGACCTGGCCGTGATCGACGCCCTCCAGACCAGTCCACGTGCCCCCTGGTCGCAGGTCGGCACCGCGCTGGGCATCGGGGCGACCACCGCGGCCCGCCGCTGGCACCGCCTGACGGAACTCGGGCTGTCCTGGGTCACCGCATATCCGGCGCCGTCGGACGACCATTGCGTCGCATACGTAGAAGTCCGCTGCAGTCCCGGCGCGATCGAGCCACTGACCGACCAGCTCGTCTCCGATCCGCGGGTGTTCAGCGTCGAGCAGGTGGCGGGAGACTTCGATCTGTTCCTCAGCGTCGTGACGCGCGGGCCTGCCGCGCTCGCGCACTTCCTGAGTCACACCCTCGGCGCACACGACGGGGCGCTGTCGGTGAACACCCGGGTGTCGCTGCGCGGGTACCGGGAGGGCAGCAGTTGGCGCGTGCGCGCACTGGACCGGGACCAGCGCGCCCAGCTCGGCCCGCGTCCGGCGTGGACGCACCCGGATGCGTCCTCGAGCCCGGACCTCGTCCTGCTCCGGGCACTCGGTGGCGACGGCCGCCGCAGCTACGCCGACCTCGCCGCCGTCACCGGCATCGCCGAGCCGACCGCGCGACGCCGATTGCAGCGGATGATCCGTCAGGGCGAGATCCTCTTCCGCTGCGACTTCGCCCAACAGCTCGCGGGCTGGCGGCTGCTCGCCACCTACCGGATGAATGTGCCTGCCGATCGTCTCGACGACGCCGCGCGCGAGCTCTCCGCCCTCCCCGACGTGCGCCTGTGCGCAGCGGTGACCGGAAACTGCAACCTTCTCGTGTCGGTGTGGTCACGCTCGGCGGAGGAGACCGCCCGGCTCGAGGGTCACTTCGGTGAGCGGATTCCCGGCCTGACCATCACAGCACGCACCGTGACCCTGCGCACCGTCAAACGCATGGGTCAGCTGCTCCACCCGGACGGCACCGCCGCCGATCACATCCCGCTGGAGATGTAGGGACCACGATGGATTCGGCCGCACCGCCGAGGTCACGACCCACTGGCGAGAACCCCGCATAACCGCCGCCAACGCCATCCACCCGTCAGCACATCGCAGTTCGTACGAGGTGGCAGACCGTCAGACCTCCCGATTGTCCCTTCGGGCGTGGATTTCGTCGTCGGCGAGCAGCGCTGCCTCGAGTAGCGAGGCGCCGGATTCTTGATGCTCGGCGATCAGCCTGTTCCACTCCGCCAGGTCTGCGTGGCTCTGTATCACGAAGCTCTTCGCCGCCGGATTCAGCGCTCCGGGCCGGTGAACGATGCCGAACGGCGTGCGGATCGCCGGCCGTGTCTCCGATACGTGGGCGCCCAACCGGTGCGCTGCGGTGGCCATCCGCAAAGGAAGGAATGCGCTGGCCGAACCGTTGAGGACCAGCGTCAGCTGTGCGTGCCGGTCCGGAACCCGGGCGCTGATCCGGGGAACCACCGATTCGCGCCGCAATATCGTTGCGACAATGTCGTTTTCCCGCAGTGCCGAGCTGCTCGTCACCAGTGGGATCGTTTCGAGACGCGCGAGATCGAACGGCGCAGTCTCGCCGTCGGCCGGCGTTCCCGGTGGCCGCACCAGGAGCAACCGCTGAACACCGAGTTGGACGGTTTCGAGATTGTCGGTCGGCACGGGGAAGGTCGTGAATCCCAACTCGCACTGACCGGTGAGCACCTCGTCGCACAGGTCCGCGGCACTCGCGTACTCCGACAGATCGATGCGGATGTCGGGGTGGAGCCGGGTGAAGGTTCCGCTCCACGCCGCCACCGCCTCACTCGACATCTCGGGCATCGTTCCGATGGTGATCGACCCGACGTGGAGTTCACGAGCACCCCGCATGATGTCCTGGGCCGCGAGAAGGTCGTCGAGCACCTTGCGTGCGGGTTCGACAAGCAGCTGCCCGGCCGGGTTGAGGACGAGATTGCGGCCGGTTCGATGGAACAGGGTCAGCTTCAGCTCCCGTTCGAGCTGACGGATGCCTTGCGACAGCGACGCCTGCGCCACATGGAGGTGTCCGGCCGCCCGGTTGACTCCGCCGTGCTCGACGACGGCGAGGAAATACTCGAGTTGGCGGATGTCCATGTCCTCATCATTCCCCCGACGGGCGGCCGGTACGAGTGCCTCCGTCCTCGAGTCAGACGCGGTACGAGTTCGGCAGCGTTCCGTCGGCCGCCACCTGGCGGATCATCGCCTTGGCCAGGTTTCGCTGGTGCACCGGTGACGAGCCCTCGTAGATGCGCAGGGCTCGCACGTCACGCCACATCCGCGGGACAGCGTGCGGTCCGACGATTCCCTCGCCGCCGAGCAGTTGGACGCAGCGGTCGGCGACTCGGCTCGCCATCTCGGAGTTGTACAGCTTGGCTGCGGCGATGCGGTGGCGCGGGATCTCGCCGCTGTCGAAGGACCGTGCGCTGTCGACGGTGAGGGCGCGCCCCGCCTCGAGTTCCGCGAAGCTCTCACCCAGCGTGGCCTGCACCGCACCGAGTTCGGCGAGAGGAGCACCGAACTGCCTGCGGCCGTTGACATGGGCCACCGTGTCCTCGAGCATGCGGGTCGTCTGCCCGACACAGGTCGCGGCGACGTGCAGACGTGCATGGTTGATGCCGCGCAATGCCATCGTCAGGCCCCTGCCCTCGACCCCTCCGAGCAGATTCTCCGCGGGAACCTCCACGCCGTCGAAGGAGATCTCCCCCACCGGCGCTTCCGCGTGCCCGTTCATGATGGCCGGCAAGGCCGTCCGCACCCCCGGCGACGTCGCGTCCACGATGAGCGCCGACACCCCGCCCGCACCGGGATCCGACGTGTCGGTGCGGGCGAAGACGATGAACGCGTCGGCCCACGCCACGTTGGTGATGTATCGCTTGCTCCCGTTCAACACGAAGACGTCGCCGCGACGCTCGGCCGTGGTATTCAGGTGCGCCGCGTCCGATCCGGCATGTTCCTCGGTGAGCGCGAACGCGGTGACCAGTTCGCCCGCCGCCATGGCAGGCAGCATCCGTCGGCGCTGTTCCTCGGTACCGTGGTCGAGGATTGCCTGCGAGCACAGTCCGATCACCGTCGAGAAGCGTGACCGGTAGACGCAGGACGCGCGCGTGAACTCGAACGTGAGCTGCACCTGCTGCTCCATCGTCCACTCGAGACCGCCGTACGCGCGCGGAATCGAGATGCCGAAGAGTCCGAGCGCTGCCATTCGGTTCAGGAGGCGAGCGGGGACCTCACCGGCCTCGACCATCTCGTTCTCGGCGGGGACGAGTTCGTTCTCGGTGAACTCGGCGATCGTCTTCAGGTAGGTCGGGAAGTCGTAGCCGAGGATGTCCGGGTCGATCATGAGGAAACCCTTTCCGGGGTGAGAGTGGCGCGGGAGGCGGTGACGACGCCACCGTCGATCAGCGCGGTGATGTCGTCTTCCTGAAAATCGAGGTCGCGAAGTACCGAGACGGTGTCCCACCCGACCGCGGGCGCGGACGTGGAGACGGTGCGACGGTGGCCGTCGAGCGTGAAGGCCAGGCCGGGGCTGGTGAACGAAGTCCCGCCGGGATCGGCGACGTCGACGAGGATCTCGGAGGCGAGGACGTCGTCGTCCTCGGCGAGGTCGTCGAACGAACGGATCGCGCCGCACACGATGTGCGCGGACTGCAACAGAGCGACCGCCTCGTCCCGGGTCATACCCCCCAGCGCCTCGTCGAGGGCGGCCAGCATCTCGGCCCGGTGCGATACCCGCGCGGGATTGTCGATGAACCGCGAGTCGTCGATCATGTCGGGTCTGCCGACGAGATTGCAGAGCGCGGACCATTTTTCGGCCGTGTACGCGGACAGCACGATCATTCCATCGGTGACCCGGATGACATCGGCCGCAGGTGCGGCGTGCGCCTGGCCGTTTCCCTTGCGCCGGGGCGCACGACCGGTGAGCGTGTACTCCCCCCAGGACGCGGCCTGCATCGACAGCACCGCTTCCATCAGCGAGGTCTCCACGTGCGCGCCCCGACCGGTCGACTGCCGCTCGTAGAGCGCCGCGAGAATCCCGGTCGCGAGGGCATTGGCCGCGGTGACGTCCGCGGCGGGAAGGCCGAGACGCTGTGGGTCACCGTCGATCTCGCCGGTAGCGTGCATCAACCCGAACTCCGCTTGGGCCGCGATGTCGAGGCCGGGCCGGTGCCGGGACGGTCCGCGGGATCCGAATCCGGTCACGTTGGCGTAGATCAGGCGCGGATACCGGCTGCGCAATTCATCGGGTCCGAGGCCGAGTCGGTCGGCGGACCCGGTCCGGAAGTTCTGCACCAAGACATCGGTCTGTGCCAGCAGCCGATCCAGGATCGTCTTCGCCTCGGGTCGCGCGAGATCGATTCCGATGCTCCGCTTGTCACGGTTGTAGGCGCGGACCATCGCCTCACCGAACGTTCCGATACCGCGGGCCTGATCGCCGCGCAGGCTCTCGACCTTGATCACGTCCGCACCGAGATCCGCGAGGGTCTGGGCCGCGCTGGGACCGGCGATGTACTGGCCGAAGTCGAGGACTCGGATGCCTGAAAGCGGTCCACCCATCACACTCACCGCCCTTCCCTGCCTGCGTACTCGGCCGTCATGCGCTCGAGTTGGGTGCGGGCCTTCTCCGGGTTCAGCATCACGCCACCGACGATGCCGAGGACGCACACCACGCCGCCGACGAACATGAAGCCGGCCGAGTATCCGGCGGCCGCGGTGGCCGCGTGTTCGACGATGAGCCCGAGGGCATACGGCGCGACGATCCCCGCGACGCTGTACGCAGCGATGATGCACCCGAAGAATGCCACCCGCTGGTGCGCGGGGAGGAAATCCGATGCCCCGGCGAAGGCCACCGAGAAGGCCACGCTGTTGACCGCGAACGCGCAGATCACGAACACCAACTGCACCGGCCCGGGGTCGAGTTGGCTGAAGACGATCATCGACAGGCCGCCGAACAGCAGGAACGCGCCCGTGAGGTAGCCGCGGGCCACCCGCGACGAGCGGCCTGCGCGGAGCAGCCGGCCCGACAGCATGCCCGCGCTCAACAGAACCACGACGGCGACGACGTACGGGATGGTCACCAGCGTTCCCACCGTGCTCGCGGAATATCCGAGCCCTTCGTTCATGTAGGCGGGCAGCCAGGACACCTTCAGCGAAGAAATCAGGTACCCGGCGAACGACAGCAACACCAGACCCCAGAAGCTTCGCAGCATCAGCAAGCGGTGGAAGGGCACCACGATGTCGGCGTTGGGGTCATCGACCTTCGTGCCGCCGCCGGTTTTCGGCTCGGGCTTGCGGAACGGCAACCGGTCCGAGAACCAGAGCCAGCCGATCAGCCACACCACACCGGTCACCACGAGGACTGCGAACGCAGCATGCCACGACCACGTCAGGATCACCCACGTCAACGTGGGCGCGGCGATCAGCGGGCCGACCGAGGAACCGGCATTGACGACGGCGCCGGCCGTCGCGCGCTTGTCCGGGGCGAACCGATCGGCGACAATCGACTGGCACAGTGCATGTGCGGGCCCTTCGAAGAACCCCAACGCAATTCGGCAGGCGATGAGAACCCCGAACGAGGTCGGAATAGTCAGCGGGGCCATACTCACGATCCACGTCACCATCAACAGGGCGGCGCCCCAGGTGTACGAGATCTTCCGCAGAACTGCCGACAACGTCACCGCGCCGATCGCGAAGAGCCAGAAGAAAGCACTGCTGAGCAACCCGTACTGGCCGGCCGAGATACCGAGATCCTCACGAATCGGCTTGCTGGCCAGGCCCACCGCCGCCTTGTCGGCGAAATTCAGGGTGAAGAAGAGGAACAGGAAAAGGACGATGCCCCAGGCGCGCCGATCGGCGGCTCCCTTGGAGCGCTGACCGATGTCGCGTTCGCGGGACTGCGTAGTCACCATGACGACCTCCGGGAATATCTCGGCTGATTGAGGGGCACCACCGGTAGTGGCTGGAACCACAGGGTGCATGCCCTCATCAGATCGGTTCGCCCGGTACCGATCAACCAGCAGAACGCGGTCGGACCGTACGGATTTGCCTATACCCTCAGGTCACGGGCGCACACCTTCACGTGACGGTCCGTCCGGTGCCAGTGATTCCTCGGTGTCGAGGAGCTCCGCCAGCGCCGCGAGAGCAGGTAACGCGGCGCCGATCGCAGTACGGTGGTCCGCATCGAGGCGCTCGAACGCAGAGGAGATGCGCCGCTCGTTCGCCCGCATCCACGCGTCGAGGCGTTCGCGGCCGGCGCCGGTCAGCTCCACTTGCACGGCCCGGCGATCCCGGGGATCGGGTGAGCGGACAACGAGACCGGCCTCGACCATCTGCTGCACGAGGGCACTGACGGTGTTGGTGGCCATTCGGTGTTTCCGCGCCAATTCGACGATCCGCAAACCTGATTCGGAGGAGAGTCGCTGGAGGAACTCGACCTGCGCCATCGGCAACGACTCCCAGGCGAAGTCCTCGCGGACGCTCGACCGCAAGGCCCTCCGCAAGCGCGTGATGACCTCGGTGAGGGCCCATCCCTCCCCGCTCCCGGCCCCTTCGGCGGAGAGCGGAATCGCTCGACTGTCATCCATCCGTTAACCTACTTCTGTTACAGAACTATCTGGTGTCAGAACATTATTTCATCGACACCGACCCCAACCTGCAGGGAACACTCATGAACAGTGACGTAGACCTTCCCCAACGCCGTCCGGTCGCCGTCTACTCCGTGGGCGAGGAACCGGATGTCCGCTTCTCGCTGGCCAACGAACGCACCGCACTGGCCTGGGTTCGCACCGCCCTGGCACTGGTCGCCGGCGGCGTCACCCTCACCACCCTGGCCAGCGTGACCGGGGCCGACCTGGTCGTCCATCTGGTCGCGATCGTCGCGTGCGGCACCGGCGGGATTCTCGCGGCAGTCGCCCTGTGGTCGTGGAGGCGCAACGAGCGAGCCCTGCGACTGCAGCAGCCCCTCCCCGCACCGATCCCCCTCGCGTGGCTGGCAGGAGGACTTGTCGTCCTCTCGGTCGGATTGGCGGTGTTCGCCGTCGTCACCACCGTCAACTCGCGATGACACCCGACCCGGGTCTCCAACCACAGCGCACCGCACTGGCGTGGCAGCGCACCGGCCTGTCGGTGCTCGCGACGTCCGCGGCGATCGGGTTCGCGGCGTACCGCCTGGGCGCACCGGTGCTCGCGCTCGGCGCCTTCGTCAACAGCACGATCGTCGGCTATCTCGGCATCCGCCATTTCCCGAAAGGATCCGCACGGGCGTGCTCGGCCGACGACACCTGGCCCACGCTGCTGCGCACCGCGTCGGTCGTGGCCTTCACAGCCGTCCTGGGGGCCGGGGTCTCCGTCGCCGGAATGCTGCACACGTGACAGTGGGGGTGCCGGTCCCGGTGGTTCCGGCGCCGTGCGGAGCATCGTGCCGGTGCGCGAGTACGCCGAGAGCAGACCAATAAGCGATTGCAGTCGGTTCGGGTGGTTTTCGGACTTTGACGTAGTCATTCCGGCATCCTTCAATGGGAAGCGCGCTGGATGAGAGGCGCCACCATTCGAGGAGGACTCCATGACCGGTCGTGTTCACGTGACAGTCGAGAACGCCACGGCAACTGTGGTAATCGACAATGCCGACCGGCGTAACGCGGTGTCCTTCACAGTCTTCGAGGAACTGGGCTCGGCAATCAGTGATCTGGCGTGTTCACCGGACGTGCGCGTGGTGATTCTGTCCGGGCAGGGCATCGATTTCAGTGTGGGCGCCGACCTGGCCGCCCCCGCCGGCTCCCGCACCTTGCGCGGCGACTCGACCGTAACCGACACCGCCCGACTGCGGCAGGTCTGTGCCACCCTTCACCGGTTCCATCACCTACCGCAGGTCACCATCGCTGCGATCGACGGAGCCTGCGCCGGAGCAGGATTGTCACTCGCGGCCGCCGCGGACTTCCGAATTGCCTCCGAGCGAGCAGTTTTCAATACAGCCTTCCTGAATGCAGGGCTGTCCGGCGACCTCGGAGGCGTCTGGCTGATCACCCGGATGCTCGGTGGCGCCCGAGCCCGTGAATTGTTCTTGACTCCAGGCAAACTCACCGCGCAGGCGGCACTGGATCTCGGTTTGGTCACCGCGGTGACCGGCGCCGGGGCGCTCCACGACGAAGCCCGGTCCCTGGCACAGCGGCTCGCGGCGTCGGCGCCTCTCGCCCTGCGTGCGATGAAGCAGAACCTACTGCAGACCTCCACCACATCGCTGAGCGACTATCTGCTCGCCGAGACGGACCGGATGGTGCAGTGCTTCCATTCCGATGATGCCCGCGAGGCCGCCGACGCGTTCGTGAACAAGCGCCGGCCCGCGTTCACCGGCCACTGACGCGGCGCCCCCTCTCTTCCCCCTTCGCCGTTCGAAGCCCGTCCCATGTCTGAAACCATCACGCAGGCAGCTGCCGTCGCTGCTGCGCCGTCGATCTGATCAATGTCGAGAGCGGTGCCTGCGAGCGGGCGAGCACACGGAGGCGTACCACTTTGAGGCCCATCGCTTCCTGATCGAGTTGCAGAACCAGCGAGAACGAGACGCCGATCCCCTCGGCCCCGGTGACCGGAAGCAGGAGCGTGGAAACGAACGTCACGGCGAGGGCGATGCGGGATGTGAATCCGCTGCTCCAGATGGCGGACCAGCGCGTTCGTGCTCCCGCGGCGCTGTTGAGCGCGGTCTGGCTCACCGCGCCTCCGACCGGCATGCCGCGGAACACCGCGGCCGGGACGTTGCCGATAACCTGACCGGTGAAGTTCCGGTTGGGTTCGGATCGTGAGCTGTCGGGATTCGGAACAGCCTCCGCGACTCCCGCACCCTGGACCAGAACGATGACGGCGACCAGGAATCCGGTCATGACCGAATGCGACAGAAACGGGTGTACCGGCCCAGCCGCAGCACCCCGGCGAGGATCACGGCCGCCCCGGCGACGAAGGTCAGCAGCACCAGCACCGACGGCGTGGTCATGCCCAGCACCCTCCTGGCGGTGGGGAAACTCCGGTTCGGTCAGCACGAGACATTCCGCCGCCGCCCGCTTCATCCGCATCGGGTGAGGCCACGAACGGTCGGTGACCGCCAGTATCGAAGAAGGCCGGGCATGCAGGTCGCACCATGCCGTCGCACGGCGACGGCTCCGGACAGGAGTGGATCCGTGAAGTTGGTTCCGGATACGCAACGTCGAACGTCGGCTGAGCTCGACGAGCGTTTCAACATGTTCACCGGTGATCACGCGGCGAAACGGTCCGCGTTCTGGGTGATGTTGACCCTGTCGGCGCTCATCGCGGTGTCCGGCGTCGTCGCGGACTCCACCGCGACGGTCATCGGTGCCATGATCGTCGCGCCGCTCTCGACGCCGATCCTCGGTGTCGGGTTGGGAATCACCACCGGGCGGGCCTCGCTGATCGGGCGAAGTCTCCTCGTCGTGGTGCTCGGCGCGGTGCTCGTCGTCGCCCTCGGGGCCGGGATCGTCCAACTGGTGCCCAACACCACCGACGTGCTCACCAACTCGCAGGTGCTCGGGCGTACGTCACCGACATTGATGGATCTGACGGCCGCCCTCGCCACGGGCCTGGTCGGCGCCATCGCGGCGGCACGCCGGGACGTCGGCGACGTACTGCCCGGCGTTGCCATCGCGATTTCCCTGGTCCCCCCGCTGGCGGTGGTCGGGGTCTGCCTCGGCTCCGGGGCACCGGCCCTCGCGGCGGGCGCGGCCGTACTGTTCGCGTCGAACGTCCTGGCGATGATCATCACCGCCAGTGTCGTGTTCGTCGCCGCAGGATATGCGGCCGAGGTCGAGACGACGGCGGGCAACAATCGAGGCCGCGGTCGGGGCCGGGCCTACACGGTCCTCGCCGCAGCCTTGGTGGCCGTGGCAATCCCGATGGTGGTCAACTCACTGGCGTCGCTGTGGGCCGGGCAGATCGCGACAGCGGCGCAGCAATGGCTCGAGGACGTGCCGGGGGCCCAGGTGACCGACGTGTCCTGGCAGGGTCATACCGCGACCGTCGCCGTCCTCGGCCCGGAGGAGCTTCCCCCGATCAGCGCACTCGAGGAGTCCGTCGACGCGCTCGTGCCCTGGCATCCCCGCCTGTCGGTCGTCCACACCGTGGGTTCGCGGATGACCGCTGAATGAGGATCTCGCATATCGGTAGCCGAATGCCGCCAGGACCGCGGACGGCACGGTCCTGTGCGACATCGACGGCCCGTTCGAGGTCGTGCCCGGGGCCGTGGTGCGTGACCAGTCCCGACGAGCCTCCGGTTCCCGAATCACCCCTCACGGGTGATGCGGAGGAAACGACGCCGGGCGAATGCTGGGCGGATGCTCGGCGAATGCTCGGCGTGCGGCTTCAGTGGACGCCGCTGCCGGGCCGAGATGTCGTGCAGACGAAGGAGGGGCGCAATGCGGGTAGCGGTGCTGGGTGGGGACGGGTTCTGCGGATGGCCGAGTGCGCTGCACCTGTCGGCGAGCGGGCACGAGGTGACCATCGTCGACAATTTCGTTCGCCGGCGAGCCGACGACGAACTCGGAGTGCAGTCGCTGACACCCATCCGTTCGCTCTCCGATCGTATCGAGGCGTGGCACGAGGTCACCGGCCGCCGAATCGCTTTCGCGGATTTCGACGTCGCCCACGACTACGACGCGATGATCGAACTCCTCACCGCCGTGCGCCCGGATGCGGTGGTGCATTTCGCCGAACAGCGGTCGGCCCCGTACTCGATGAAGTCGCCTTCCCACAAGCGGCAGACGATCGACAACAATCTCAACGCCACTCACAATCTGCTGACTGCGGTCGTCCAGTCCGGGATCGACATCCACGTCGTCCATTTGGGGACCATGGGGGTGTACGGCTACGAAACGGTCCCCGTGGATCTGCCGGAGGGGTACCTCACGGTCAGTTACCCGGATCGTCACGGGGAGATGCACAGTCGTGACATCTTGTATCCGACGCAGCCGGGCAGTGTGTACCACCTGTCGAAGTCGTTGGATCAGTTGCTGTTCCAGTTCTGCGCGCGCAACGACGGTGTGCGCGTGACCGACCTTCATCAGGGAATCGTGTGGGGCACGCAAACCGTTGAGACCGAACGTGATCCGCGCCTGGTCAATCGGTTCGACTACGACGGCGACTACGGCACCGTGCTGAACCGCTTTCTCGTGGAGGCGGCCATCGGATATCCACTGACCGTGCACGGGACCGGCGGCCAGACGCGGGCCTTCATCAACATCCACGACACCGTGCGCTGCATACGGCTGGCGGTGGAGTCGGGCGCCCAGGTCGGCGACCAGGTCCGAGTGATGAATCAGATGACCGAGACGCATCGGGTGTCCGATCTCGCGGAGCTGGTCGCGCGAACGGTCGGCGCCGACGTGGACCGCGTGACCAACCCCCGGCAGGAGGCCGACGAGAACCAGCTCGCGGCACGCAACGACCGGTTGCTCGGGCTGGGTCTGGCCCCGGTCAGACTCGACTCGGGTTTGCTGTCGGCCGAGGTCGACATCGCCCGCACCTACGCCGGGCGGATCGACGTCTCCCGCATTCCGTGCCGGTCGTACTGGAACGAAAGTCGTAGGTCCGCGGCGGAGGAGCAGAGCGCGTGAGTGAGGACGACGCGTCCGGCGACTCCGCCCCGGAGCCGTCGGAACAGTCGGAACAGTCGGGGCCGGACAAGCCGGACTATTTCGCCGGAGAGCGTGGCCGTTCGGTGCCACGTTCGGCGTGGTGGCTGCTCGGGATCGCGCTGGTGGTCTTGCTGGCGTTCCTCGTTACCAAGCCGTCGTGGTTCACCCAGGACGCGGACGACATGAGCCTGGACGTGCCCGCCGATCGGCATTTCACGAAGACCCTGGCCGGGTCCGGGCACGCCGACGGCGTCTGGCTGACCGACGATTCCCCGTCGACGAGCTATCTGGTGACGCTTCCGGCAGATTCCGCGCGCGAGGAGACCCGCCTGCATCTGACCGGCACCTCGCAGATCGCAGCCGACAGCACCGTCTTCCTCAGCGTGAGCATGGACGGTCAGCAGGTGTACGAGAACGAGTTACCCACCGGAGAGACCGGGATCGATGCCTACGTCGACGTCCCCGACCAGATCGCCGACGACGGGCAGGTCCGTATTCAGATCCGCGCCAACGGCACCAGGCACGATGAGACCTGCACACCCGACCATTCGGCAGGGATGCAGATCCACCTCGACCCGGCCACCGTCGTGGAAGCCGCGCTCGACGAGCCGATCCACACCGTCCGCGACGCCGTGGTCTCCTGGGACCGTCAACTCACCGTGGTCCTCGCCGATCAGGGCGACCCGTGGCGCACCACCGCAGCGCAACTGGGGATGGCGTTGACCAGGGCGGGCCACCAGATCCGATTCGCGGACACCGTCCCCGAGTCCGATGTCGACAACGCGATCCTCGTCGGCCCCACCACCACATTGAACGACCAGGTCGGCTGGTCGCCCTCGGAGGACACCGGCGACGGTGTCGCCGTCGGCACCGTCGACGACACCGCCGTCGTGGGCGTCACCTCACCCGAAGGCTCCCTGATCTCCACCTACTTGACCGAGCCGACCGTGACCACCGCCGATTCGGCCGGTCAGGATCCGCGGGCGGTGACACCCGCCCAGTTCACCGGCGACCAGGTGCCCCTTGAGGCGCTGGGTGCGGACATGTCGGTCGGTCAGATCACCGAGACCCGGCGGTGGCGCATCGGCTACTCGCTCGCCGACCTTCCCGCCGGCCGTGTGCCGCAGTCCGTCCGCGTCGACATGCAGCTACCCGCATCGCCGCCCGACCTCACTTGGATCTTGAACGCCGACCTCAACGGGCACCTCGTCGACAGCCGCGCGTTGAACCCGACGGCGGGCATGGTGACCATCGCTTTACCACCGCAGGACGCACTGCTCGAGAACACCCTGACACTGTCGGTGCAGCGCGACCGCGACCTGGGCGGCTGCGATGTGCGCGTGACGAGCTACCCGATCCAGCTGCAGGCAGGCTCGGCCCTCGAACTCGGGACCGATCCCGGCGCCGGCTTCACGGCCCTGCCACGCGGCTTGGCCCCCGGCTTCGGCATCTACCTTCCGCAATCCCGGAATGTAGACCCGATCACTCAGCTCAACGCCGTCGTGCCGACGCTCACGAAGTTCGCTCCCGCGCAATACAGTCCGGAGTTTCGCTGGAATACCCAACCGGCGCCAGGTGCACCGTTCATCCTCGTCGGGCAGAGCCCGGAGGTGAACCCCCTCGTCCGAATCCAGGACGGCCGCATCGTCTCCGGGCCGGAGGCGTCCGTGCTGAACATTCCTGCTTTCGACGACGGGCTACTGGTGGGGACGGTCACGAGCACCAGCGGCGCCCCCGGACTGACGATCCAGTACGTCGGCACCATCGGAACGACGCAACTTCCGGATTTCGGTCGGGAGAACGCGCTGGTGGTGACACCTCAAGGCAGCTTCGCCGTCAACGGTGACGGCACCGTCGCCCCGAGTGCACCGCTGCGCCAGGACCTGCCGAGATGACCGATGTCGCACACCCCGCGCACGAACCCGTGCACGAGCCCGAAGCGATCGCCGACCACTTCCGGTCGGTGGACAGCGCGCCGGCCGATTACGCCGTCGACCGGCCCGCCAGCGGCACCAACGGGTTCCTCATCACGTTCGTGGGGATCTCCATCCTGGCGATGTGCGGGCGGATGTTTCTCGCGCACTCCGATGTGCTGGACGCGCCGAAGGACCTGGTCCTCCTGTCCGAGGGCCGCGGTGACGTCCAGTTCCCGCTCCGGATGTTCCTGGTGATCTTCTTCCTCACCTATGCGCTGCGGGCGTACTCGAACCTGTGGCGCCGCCTCTACCTCGCGCTGTCGCTGCTGGGCAAGTTCCTCGCGTTCTGCGTGGTGGTCGACACCGTGGCGTGGGCGCTCCACAACGCCGGCATCATCTCGATCTCCGTGTTCGGCGTGCAAATGATCTCCGGGCTCCTCGCACTGGCGATATTCCCGCACACCGTCCTTCGGCAAGCGCAGCTTCCCCCGCAGGGTCCGCTTCCCCTCGCCCCCCGCATCCCCCCTGCCGCCTTCTTCGCGCTGGCCGGTTGCCTGGTGCTCGCAAGTGCGGGTGCGGTCATCGCGCTGCACGCCTTCGGCCACGTCGTCGATGTCTTGAAGGACTGGGCGATCCTCGGCGGCCTCGGCGCCGGTGTGTTCCTCATGCAGCAGATCCTGGCCGCCTCCACCGCCGTGCTGGGGGTCCGGGCCCTGAACAAGTCACGCCGCCACCAATTCACCGCGCCCCTCGCCATCCTCGTGCCGGCACACAACGAAGCACACAGCATCGCCGACACCATCGCCTCCGTCGACACCGGCGCAGAAACCTACCCCGATCGCATCCACCTCTACGTCGTCGACAACGCCTCCACCGACACAACCCACCACGTCGCCGAATCGGCCATCGCCGACTGCACCCACATCACCGGAGAGGTCCTCGAGTGCCCCACCCCGGGTAAGGCCCACGCCCTGAATATGGGGCTCGAACACATCAGGGAGGAATTCGTCGTCCGCATCGATGCCGACACCATGATCGGCCCCGGATGCTTGGATACCGCGATGCGACACTTCGCGAACCCGAATGTCGGCTGCGTCGGCGGAATCCCGATGCCCGCCAGGCACGAGACGTGGATCGACAAGTGCCGTCTCGTCGAGGTCTACATGCGGCACGGCTTCTTCCAAGTTTCCCTGGACGGCTACCAAGGCGTGATGGGCATCCCCGGCATGTTCGCCGTCTATCGCCGCAAACCGGTGCTGCGCGTCGGTGGCATGGTGCAGGGGATGAACGGCGAGGACACCGACATCTGCATGCGACTCGCGGCCGCCGGGTACCACAACGTCGCCGACTACCAGGCCGTGTACTACAGCGAAACACCCGCCTCCTACGCGCATCTGCGCGAGCAACGCACTCGATGGTTCCGCAGCATCTACCACCTCGCCGCCCGCAATCGGGCGATCCTGCTGGACCGGCGCACCATGATCGGCACCTTCGTCCTACCCTTCAACCTGGTCAACGCCGCCCGCCGCGCCATGCTCGCGCCGCTGCTCATCTACGCTGCGATCGCCGGATTCGCGTTCCACTCGACGTTCACCTCCATGCGCTGGCAGCCGATCGTCGCCACACTGCTGGGCATGTCCATGATCATGACCGTGATCGTCTGCCTGATCTGGCAACCCAGTTCGGTCAAGTACATCCCCGCCTACCTCTGCTTCCGCGTGCTACGCAGCTACTTCACCCTCGCCGCGGTACTCACGCTCATCTACCCACCCATGCACCCCCGGCTCCCCGACACCATCCCGATTGCCCGCAGCCGTCGCCGGCAGCCGCGACGTGCCGGGGGTTGATCCGGTGCGACGCCGGACGGCGAGGGAAGACGGTTCACTTCGCCGCCCGGCGGGTCTGTGCTTACTTGCCGAACTCGGCTGATCCCACGGTCCAGGCCCGAGCCTGGTCGCTGAGGGTGAAGCCGAGGCCTGGACGGTCGGACAGGTGCATGCGGCCGTCCCGGATTTCGAGGTGTTCGTTGAACAGCGGATCGAGCCAGTCGAAGTGCTCGACCCAGGGCTCGTAGGGGTAGACCGCGGCGAGGTGCAGGTGGATCTCCATCGCGAAGTGCGGCGCGAGCTGCAAGTGCTTCTGCTCGGCGAGGGTGGCCAGCTTCAGGAACTGGGTGATGCCACCGATACGCGGTGCATCGGGCTGGATGATGTCGACCGCACCGGCCTCGATCAGGCGCACGTGCTCGCCGACGCTGGCGAGCATCTCACCGGTGGCGATGGACGTGTCGAGGCTGCGTGCGAGGTGCGCATGGCCTTCGGCGTCGTAGGCGTCGAGGGGTTCCTCGATCCAGATCAGGTTGAACTTGTCGAAGATTCGACCCATCCGCATCGCGGTGGGGCGGTCCCACTGCTGGTTCGCGTCCACCATCAGCGGGACCTCGTCGCCGAGGTGTTCGCGGACCTTCTCCAGGCGGGCGATGTCCTGTTTCCAGTCGGGCTGGCCGACCTTGATCTTGATGCCGCCGATGCCGCTGGCCAGCGAGGCCGACGCGTTCTCGAGGACCTGCTCGATCGGAGTATGGAGGAAACCGCCGGACGTGTTGTAGGTCTGCACCGAATCACGATGGGAGCCGAGCAGTTTGGCGATCGGCAGACCGGCGCGTTTGGCCTTGAGGTCCCACAGTGCGATGTCGACGGCGGCGATGGCCTGGGTGGCGACGCCGCTGCGACCGACGGACGCTCCGGCCCAGACCAGTTTGGTCCAGATCTTGGCGATGTCGTTGGGGTCCTCACCGATCAGGACCGGCGCGATCTCCTGCGCGTGGGCGAACTGGGCGGGGCCGCCGGCTCGTTTGGAGTAGCTGAATCCGATGCCCTCGTGGCCCTGCTCGGTGCGGATCTCGGCGAACAGGAACGCGACCTCGGTCATCGGCTTCTGCCGGCCCGTGAGCACCTTGGCGTCGCTGATGGGGTTCTTCAAGGGAAGGGTGATCGAGGACAGCTTCACCGACTCGATGCGGTCGAGCGTGGCCGCACCGGCCGCCAGTGCCTTGATCGCGGCGTCGGGTGCTGCCAGCGCGCTGGTCGGGCGGCTCGCGAGGGAATTGGTGGACATCGGTCATTCTCCTTCAGGGTGGCGTCGTTGCCGGGGTGGTGAGCGTTCGGTCAGCTCTGCGTCACGGCGCCGTCGATGCGCCGCCAGATGCCGAGTGGATTGCCGGTGCGCAGTTCGTCGGCGAGGAGTTCCTCAGGAACGTTCTGGTAGGCGACCGGGCGCAGGAAACGTTCGATGGCACGGCTGCCGACGGAGGTCGTCGACGGCGCGGTGGTGGCGGGGAACGGCCCGCCGTGCACGATGGCGTGGCCGACCTCGACACCGGTGGGCCACCCGTTGAACAGCACCCGGCCGGCGATGAGTTCGAGCCGGTCGACCAGGACGCGCGCGTGCGCGTGATCGGTCGGGGCGGCCTGAATCGTGGCGGTCAGCTGCCCCTCCAGGCGGTCGATGATCGCCGTCAGTTGTGCCACGTCCGCGACTCGGACGATCACCGAAGCCGGGCCGAAGACCTCGTCCTGGAGCTGATGGTCGTCGAGGAATTGCTCGCCGGTCGTGACGAACAGTTGCGGCACCCCGGAGCACCCGGCCTGAGCGGGAGCGGTGTCGGCAACAGCCACGGTGTCGATGTTCTCGTTCGCCGTCAGTCGGCGGGCGCCGTCGGCGAACGACGTCGCGATGCCGGGATAGAGCATCGGCGCCGGCGTGGCGGCCCGCACAGCGTCGGAAGCCGCCCGGACGAACCGGTCAGCGCCGGGAGCATCGACCAGGAAGACGAGGCCGGGGCTGGTGCAGAGCTGACCGACACCGGTCGTCATCGACGCGATGAAACTCGAGCCGAGTTCTTCGGCCCGGTCGGCGAGGGCACCGGGCAAGACGAAGACCGGGTTGATGCTCGACATCTCGGCGTACACCGGGATGGGCACCGGGCGCGCCGCCGCGGCTGCGGTGAGGGCGATCCCGGCCTGCTGGGAGCCGGTGAATCCCACTGCACGGATGCGCGGGTCGGTGACGAGCGCAATGCCGATGGTCTGACCCGAGCCGAACACGAGGGAGAAGGTGCCCTCGGGCAGGTTGTGAGCACGGACCGCGTTGCGGATCGCCCGCCCGACCAGTTCGGAGGTGCCGGGATGCGCCGAGTGCGCCTTCACGATCACCGGTGCCCCGGCGGCGAGTGCGGAGGCGGTGTCGCCGCCGGCGACCGAGAATGCGAGCGGGAAGTTGCTGGCGGCGAACACGGCGACCGGGCCGAGTGGCACCTTGCGCTGACGCAGGTCCGGCTTCGGCAGCGGCGTGCGGTCGGGGTTCGGGGTGTCGAGTCGGGCGCCGGTCCAGCTGCCCTCCCGGACCACCGCAGCGAACAACCGAAGCTGGCCGGTGGTGCGGGCGAGTTCACCCTGAACCCGCGCAGAAGGGATACCGGTTTCGGCATGGACCCGGTCGATCAGCACCGAACCCAGGTCGTCGAGTTCGGCCGCGATCGTGTCGAGGAACGCGGCTCGCTGCTCGAAGCTGGTGTGCCGGTAGCTGCCGAAGGCCTCCCAGGCAAGTTCGGCGGCCCTCGCGACAGCCGCCTCGTCGGCCTCGTGGTAGATCGGCTCGAGTGCGGCGCCCGTGGCCGGGTCGGTGGCCTGGAACGGGGACCGGGTGCCGGGAATGTCGTCCGCGCCGATGAGAGAGACTCCGGTGAGTTCGATTGTGTGCGAAGCGGTCACGATCAGCTCACCTTCTTGATCAGGTCGGCGAGTTCGGCGAGTTCGACGTCATCGAGGTCGGTGAGCGGGCTGCGGACGGGGCCGGCGGGCCGGCCGATGACCTTCATGCCGGCCTTGATGATGCTGACCGCGTACCCGGCCTTGCGGTTGCGCAGGTTGCAGTACGGGATCACGAACTCGTTGAGGGCGTTGACGACGAACGCGTTGTCTCCGCTGCGGAGGGCGTTGTAGAAGTCGAGTGCGAACTGCGGGACGAAGTTGTAGATCGCCGACGAATACGTCGTCACACCGAGCGCCAGATACGGCAGAGCGAACATCTCCGCGGTCGGCAACCCGCCGACGTACGTGAGGCGGTCCCCGATACCCGCGTAGATGCGGGTCATCTGCTCGATGTTGCCGACCCCGTCCTTGAACCCCACCAGGTTCGGGCAGCTGTCGACGAGTTCGGCGACAGCCGCCTCGGTGTAGACGGCGTTGGCGCGGGAGTAGATGGTGACACCGAGATCGGTGGCGGCGCAGACCTGTTTGACGTGCGCGACCAAACCGTCCTGGCTGGCCTCGGTGAGATACGGGGGAAGCAGCAGGATTCCGTGCGCGCCTGCGCGTTCGGCGGACCGGGCCATCTCGACCGCGGTCGCGGTGCCGTAGCCGGCGGGGGCGATCACCGGCAGGCCTTCGGGGGCTTCCCGGACCGCGGCGGTGACGACCTGCTCGACCTCGGCCGGGGTGAGGGAGAAGAACTCGCCGGTGCCACCGGCGGCGAACAACCCGGAGGCGTCGAACTGACTGAGCCAGGCGATGTTCTCGCGGTAGGCCGCCTCGTCGAACGACCCGTCTTCGCGTAGGTGCGTGACCGGGAACGACAACAGACCGGAGCCGAGCTTGCGGGCGATCTCCTGGGGCGAGGCGGTGGTCATGGCGTTTGGGTCTCCTCATCGACAATCGTGCGCTTCGTGTGCACTGATCCACAAGGCTAGGAACTAGGTACTATTCAAGTCCAACACTTCTTAAGAATCATTTGATACAGGAAAGGTATCGGATGTTTTCTCTCAATCAGCTGACGCAATTCGTGGCCGTCGCCGAGGAAATGCACTTCGGGCGGGCCGCGAATCGGCTGCGCATGACACAGCCACCGCTGAGCCGGCAGATCCAGCTCCTCGAGAAGGACCTCGATGTCCTGCTCTTCGACCGCTCGAGCCGGGCGGTCAAACTCACTCCGGCAGGCAAGGCGTTCCTGGCCGATGCCCGCAGACTGCTGCAGCAGTCCGAACGTGTCGCGCTGTCGGTGCGCAAGACGTCCCAGGGCCGGACGGGCATTCTCCGGGTCGGATTCACGGGCGGCAGCGTCTACTCGGGCCTCGAGACCGTGCTGACTTCCGCCCAGGCGACCATCGAAGACGTCGAGGTCGAACTGCGGGAGTTGGTGACCATGGATCAGCTCGAGGCGCTGTCGGAGGGCTCGCTGGACCTGGGGCTGGTCCGTCCACCGGTGACGCGGCCCGACCTGGCCTCGCACCCGCTGCTGCGTGAACCGCTCGTCGTCGCCATTCCCGTCGGGCACGAGTTGGCCGACCTGACCAGGCCGATCGACGTCACCGACCTGCACGGGGTCGAGATAGTGATGTACACGCCCATCGAGTCGCGGTACTTCTTCGAACTGCTGTCGTCGGTGTTCCACGAGGCCTCGGTTGCCCCCGTCGTCGTCCAGTACATGCACCAGTTCCACAGCATGCTCGCCCTGGTCAATCTCGGCTGGGGTCTCGCCCTCGTGCCGGAATCGGCGAGCAAGATGCACTTCGACGGTGTCACATACCGGCCGTTGACCACCCCGCGTCCCGCCCAGGTCGAGTTGGACCTGGTGTGGCGGATCGACAACGAGAATCCGGCCCTGGCGCGCCTGCTCTCGAAGCTAGTTGCCGGGACGCCCGCTGACCAGGCTCCACTGGGCGCCGAGTCTGATACCTAACTTGGATGACTTGATGCGATTTCGGGCTTGGACGCGCATACGTCGGCGTCTGTACATTCGGTTCATTCGCGCATGTGACTCACGACACGGTCCATTCGCCGGCACCATTCTTCACGCCCCTCCGAAGGAGCCCTCAGTCATGACCCTCAGTCGCTCGGTCGACGAGTCGACCATCGCCTCGACCTTGAAGATCGGCAAGGTCCGATACACGATCCTGGCGATGATCTTCGCGGTGACCGTGATCAACTACGCGGACCGCGCGACCATCTCGATTGCCGGCGACTCGATCCAGGACGAATTCGGTATCAGCTCGGTCACCCTCGGGTACATCTTCTCCGCCTTCGGGTGGGCGTACCTGATCGGGCAGATTCCGGGCGGCTGGCTTCTCGACCGCTACGGCGCGAAGAAGGTGTACGGCTGGGCGATCGTGACCTGGTCGACCTTCACCGTCCTGCAAGGCTTCCTCGGCAGCTTCAGCATGGGCACGGCGGTAGGTCTGCTGGTCGGCCTCCGCTTCCTTGTCGGGCTCACCGAATCCCCTGCCTTCCCCGGCAATTCCAAGATCGTCTCCGCCTGGTTCCCGGCCAAGGAGCGCGGGACCGCTGCCTCGATCTTCAACTCCGCCCAGTATTTCTCGACCGTCGTCTTCGCCCCGATCATGGGGTGGCTCGTCACCGCGCTGGGCTGGGAGCACGTCTTCACCGTCATCGGTGGCATCGGCATCGCCCTCGGATTGATCTGGACGAAGGTCGTCTACAGCCCCCGCAGGCACCCGCGCCTGAAGAAGCCCGAGTTCGAGTACATCGAAGCCGGTGGCGCGCTGGTCGACATGGACCAACCGGGCCAGAAACAGCAGGCCGGATCCGATCAGCTTCGCTACATGAAACTCCTGCTGACGAACCGGATGACGCTCGGCGTGTTCGTCGGTCAGTTCTTCATCACCACCATCACCTGGTTCTTCCTCACCTGGTTCCCGGTCTACCTCGTCCAGGAACGAGGCATGAGCATCCTCGAGGCGGGATTCATCGCCGTCCTCCCCGCGATCTGCGGTTTCGTCGGCGGCATCAGCGGTGGCCTGATCTCGGATGCGCTGCTGCGCCTGGGCTGGTCCCTGACCAGGGCTCGCAAAACCCC